>CAYYME010000009.1:0-14167 GCA_964473005.1 Candidatus Woesearchaeota archaeon
CCATTTTCTGCATAATTCCTGAATGCCAGACAGCCCAGATATCATAAGCTGAAATTATTACCAGGAGAGCAATTATAGTCCAGATATTGAGAATAGGAACAAAAACAGCTGCAATTCCAGGATAAATCAGGAGTTCAGTAAAATTATGAACAAAGAAATCTCCCCTATAAACTTTTATGAAAGCAAGAGGCAGGGCAATCAGAAGGGCAATTAATGGAATTTTAAAAAAAGTTTTTTCAATATGAAGATTTGATGTAATTACCTGAAAAGAAATTACAAGGGCAATAATAATAACCACAAAGAACCACAACTTCAGGATAAGTTCTGATTTGAATTTTGTAAGCAGAAACAAAAGAGAAATTGCAATCACAAATGCTATTATAATGGAAAGAAACATTTGATTAAACTCATGGGTTTCTTTTATATCAGGCGTCTCAAGCCCGAGGGGCAAATCCGGAGATTCAACATCAATAGCAACCCCGTCCACAACTTTTACAGGGGAATAATAACTGACAATATACAGCCCGATAAACTGGGTTATCAGGAACATCGCCAGAATAATGAGGGTGATTTTTAAGTTGTGCTTCATGATATAAATTATTAAAAGAAGTTTTTAAAGTTTTAATTTAATTACCAAATTTATCAGATAAAGATTTTTTGAAATTATCTTGATCAGATATTATAATCCTCAACTTACTAAATAATAATTTTTTATATCCTTCACTAGACAATAATTTTTTGTATTCTTCATTAGACAACGACGCTTCATATTTCTCCATAGCAATTCTTAAATCTCCTCTCACTTGTTCCCAGTCTCCTCTTATTGCCAAAGCATCCTGTTCTTCTGGAGTTAAATTATTTTTCATCCAATAAGGCAATCTTCTAGATGGAAAAAGACTAAAACTTCCCATACCATCAAAAAAAGCAGAATGTCTTTCAAGATATTTTTTAAAGCATTCTTTTAGTCTTAGAGTATATTTCTTTATATCCATAATAAATTCAGCAAATCCTTATTTATAAAAATACTTATATTAAACTAATCATTTCAGCCTCAAAGTCTCCAGAATTCTCGGAACATTTGTCTCAACTCTGTTGAGTTTGTAAAGTGCCGACGCCAAATCCAAAGATTTGGAAACTTCCCCGTGATTAACAATTATCCTCTTTGGTTTTGGCCTTATATTGTTGAAAAAAGCGAGCAGTTCATTTCTTCCTGCATGGGGGGACAATCCAGTAAGCATCTCCACCCTCATTTTTACTTCAACCTGCCTCTTTCCCCCCTCATCTTCAATAAATACTACTCTCTCTCCGTCCTGAATCTGTCTTCCTATAGAGCCAGGGCCCTGATAACAGCTCAATATCATTAAATTGTTTGGGCTGTCTGCAAAATGCTTTAGATATTCCACAGATGCTCCTCCGACAAGCATACCTGAAGTTGCAATAACTATGCACGGCCCACCTTCAATTACCTCCTTTCTCTCCTGAGGAGAACCAACTCTCTTGAAAATTTCAGAAGTAAAAGGATTGCTGTCCTGAAAAATCTGTGAACGTATTTTATTGCTGAGGAAATCAGGATAGGCAGTATGGATTGCGTTAATATCCCAAATCATTCCGTCAATATACATCGGAACTTTCGGAAGCACGCCTGCTTTCATAGCCTCATCAACCCTCAAAAAAGTTTCCTGGGCATGCCCAAGTCCAAGCTCTGGAATCAAAACTTTCCCGCCTTTTTCTATTGTTTCTTTTACCATTTTATTGAATTTTTCCTCTGTTTCTATCCGCGGAGGCAGGACATCATTTTTTGAACCATAAGTGGATTCTGTAATTACAGTTTCTACACGCGGAAAAACATTGGCTGCAGGATCCAAAAGACGGGTTTTTGCATATTTGTAATCTGCGCAATAAAGGAGATTGTGCAGTCCGTTTCCAATATTCAGATGAATCATGGAACTTCCCAGAACATGCCCTGCATTATAGAAAGTAAGCCGCACATCAGGAGTCACATCGGTAACTTCGTTGTAATTCAGGCAGATGCTGTGCTTAACCATTTCTTTAATGTCTGTGGAGCTGAATAAAGGGGTTGCTGCCTGCTTGTATGCCACGCCTATAAAATCCAAGGCAAGAAGAGCAGCAATATCTCTTGTAGGAGCAGTCATGTAAACCGGCCCCTTGTAACCCATTTTGTATAAATAAGGAAGAAGTCCGACGTGGTCAAGGTGAGCGTGGCTTATAATGACTGCATCAAGCTGGGAGATGTCAAACTCAGGGATGTTAAAATAAGGAAATCTGTCCTGCCCCTGAGACGCGACATCTATTCCGCAATCCAGAAGAACTTTTGAGTTCGGAGTCTGCAAAAGAAGACAGCTTCTTCCAACCTGCCTTGCCCCGCCGAGAAATGTCAGCCTTATCCACCCTTCTCCTTTTTCAGGATTCCACTCCTTGTATATTTTTTCTCCGACGCTGTTCAGGAATTTTCTCCTGTAATTATTATTTGCATAAAGAACCTCACGTATATTTTCTGTAATCTTGCTTTTAATTGCAGGGCTTCTCTGAATCTGCGGAACCCACAGAGTTTTCCTCCGTATTTCCTCAAGAATAGAGCCCTGTTTTCCTATAACCATTCCCGGCCTTTTCGCTTCAATTACAACTATGCTTCTCTGGAAATCAAAATGTATGTCTGTTATCTCTGCTTCTTCAGGAACTATTTCTCTTATCTGCTTCTCGGTTTCCTCCTGCTTGGGAAGAATTTTCTGGTCTGCCCTGAGTTCTATTCTCTTTTTTATGTCATCAACCACCTCTTTTATTTTTCCTTCGCCGTCTTTGAAAAACCTTTCGCTGTCTGTATACAAAACTATGTTTGCACCTTCAAAACTTGCGTCAGTTATATTTTCATGAAGCCGTTCTTTTATATTCTTCAAGATTTCCATTTTTGTAACAAATTAAAAATTATTCTTCTTTATATTCAGGAAGAATTTCCTGGCTGACAACTTTTTTGATTCCCTCTTTTGTAATTGTAAAAACATCAATTCCATAACCGCTTCCAACATCTCTTTGAGTAGAACTCTTCAGAGCTTCTTTTGCCAATTCAATCCCTTCCCTAACATTCATTCCTTTTTTGTATTGCCTTTCCAATAAACCAAGAACATAAGGCATGCCTGAACCAAAATTGGCATCGTAGTCTTCAATCTGGACAACACTTCCAGATGGTTCTATAGTGTATAATTCTGTTGAACCATCTTCATTAAACCCTGCAATTAAAGTTCCAACAATGTTCGGAATCATAGAAGGTTGTCTTATTTGCGAATAAGTTATTGTTGAAATAAGATTTGCAGCTTGCTGAACAGTTGGACGTGATTTTGAACGAAGTTCTTTTAGTTTTAATTCTGCCACAATAAGTTTTGTAAGCCTCATTGCATCTGCAAGATTTCCTGTCCATGATATAACAAGATAATCATTTATTTGAGAGACTTTTTTGAAATTTTTAACCATAACTATATTTCCGGCAGTAACCTGCCTGTCTGCTGCCATGACAACTCCGTCTTTGCAGACGATTCCGAGTATAGTTGTTCCAGTTTTTAGAACTGATTTTTTTAATTCATCATCCATTTTAGTTATTAAGAATAATGGGATATAAAAATAGAGAGTATTATCCTTTTATAAATTTTTCGGAATTGAAAAATTTATGGTTCCTTCCTTGAAACCCCGCCCTCTTTTCTGAACCTTATGACATTTTCAACAAAACTCTCCATTTTCTGCTCATGGCTGACAATTATTATCTGGCTGACATTCAGCTGCTGCAGAACATCCCTCATCTTGTCCAGTTGCTGTTCTGAAAAACCATCAGTCGGCTCGTCGAGAATTACTATATCTTTGGTTTTTATTTTGCTCAGAATTGAATTTATTACCTGATTCAGGGAAAGCCTGTAGGCAAGGGCAACAGCAGTTCTCTCCCCTCCTGACAGGTAGGAATATTCAATCTCATAATCCTGGTAGGAAATTACAGGAGTAAAATCATCCCTGAGCTGAATATTAAATATGTCTGAAACGAGCATTCCGAACCATTCCGCAAACAACCGCGAGAATTCTGTCTTAAGTTTTGTCATCACGTTTCTCTCTATAAAGGAAATTACAGGAACAAATTTTTTGGAAAGCCAGTCTTCCAGCTCCACGAGATAATGCAGCTGTTTTCTTATCTCTTCTGTTTTCTTTATTCTTTCCTTTAATTCCTGAATCTGCCTGGAGAAAACATCAATCTCTTTTTTCAGTTCAGCCACTTTTATCTCTGCACTCCTCTCCTGTTTCAGAGCTTCTTCAAGTTCTTTCTGTTTTAATTCAAAGATACTATCAAATTTTTTCAAATCTGAAACAGACTGTTCAAGAATTTTTATGTGCTGTTTCAAAAGCCCAATATCTTTTTCCAGAGAAAGGTTCATTTTTTCAAGTTCATCCATCCTGTTTTTCTTCTCGCCAATTTCTTCAAGCCTGACTTTTACCATAATCATATCCTGAAATTTCTTCTGTTTCAGAGAGATTTCCGCATCAATTTCACTTATGTTATTTACTAAAGAATTTTTTTCGGATTTCAGGGCTTGTATCCTGGAATTATTATCCACACTATCTGACTCAAGTGTATTAATAACATTAGTTTTGTAAACAGGGTCAACATCCTGCAGGCAGGTTGGGCAGATTTCAACATCTATAATTTTCTGCCTGACTTTCTCATTCTCCTCATTTTTAATCTGCAGAGAATTAATTTGTGTGGTGATTTTAAGATTGGATTCATTTAATTCCTCCTTCTCTTTCTTTTTCAACTCGATTTGCTCCTCAAGTTTCTGTATTTCAGAGGCATCAAATAATAATTTATTCAGCTCCTCAATTTGCCCTTTAACTTCCCCTATTCTTTTGGAGTTGTTGAAACTCGCCTCCTGTTTTCCTGAAATAACTAATCTGGTTTTCTCAATCTCCTGCTGAAATCTCGCTTTGTCCTCCATTTTCTGGGATATCTCTGTTTTTTCCTCCTGGATTTTTTTCCTTTTCTCAGTTTTCAGAAAAAGCTCTCTTGCAACAGATTCCAGATTGTAATGTTTTGTCTCAAGCTCATCCTCTTTTGAAATCAGAGAAGCCTTATCGCCTTCAAGACTCATTGTAACTCCCTCTTTTAATTTTTTTTCTTCTTTTATCTTTGAAACCAGGATTGCAGTATTTTCGATAATTCTTTTATATTTATCAATTCCAAAAACATTTCTCAGAGTGTTTATTCTTGTTTCAGCATCCTGCAGAATAATCTGCTTCATTTCTTCCTGAGGGGTATAAACTGTGAATTTATAGAGAAGATTTTGCTTTTTTGAAAATTCCATCGGATAATTAAGAAATTCAAGAACTTTATTCTTTAGTTCTGTGACAGAAATTTCTTTTTTGTCTCCGTCTACGGTTATTGCACAGTAATCCTGGGAAATTGTTTTCTTTTTTTTCAAAGTTCTTTCAATTACAATATTCTTTCCATCAATTTCAAATTCTATCTTAACTCCCCCTTCCTGCTCCCCGTTTCTGAGAAGAGCAGAGCCCCTCTGCCCGGGCTGGATTCCGAATAAAGCGAATTCTATCCCCAAAAGAACAGAGGTTTTCCCTGAACCAATGTCTCCTGAAAGCAGAGTTGAGCCGTCAGGAAAAATTATCTCCTGATATTTATAGCTTCTTATATTATTCAAAACTATTCTTTTTAGTTTCATTTTAAAATTTCAGGATTTTTCTGGCTCCGTCAAGAATCCTGTTTGTAAACATTTCGGTTCTCTCATCTTCCATTTTCTCTATTGAGAGAAAATTTATAATTTCAGGGATTATTTTATTAAACTCAGAGGGGTTTTGCTCTGAATAAATTTTTATTGTCTCCTCTTCAATATTTTCTGCATTCTTAATTTCAATTTCCATTTCCAGCTCTTTTACATCAAGTTCATGAGTGTTTCTCAGGAGAAAATATGCCCCCCTTTT
Organism: Candidatus Woesearchaeota archaeon; assembly: GCA_964473005.1. Taxonomy (GTDB): domain Archaea; phylum Nanobdellota; class Nanobdellia; order Pacearchaeales; family GW2011-AR1; genus JAFCEV01. Next base: position 5,986 of record CAYYME010000009.1, read on the forward strand.
TTTTGCAATTTCATCTATCTCCTCAAATTTTATATCTGATATTTTTCCCTTTTCAAGTTCCCCCCTTATCCTCAAAAGAACAATCTTGTCCCCCAAATCTCTTTTTTCCAATTCTGAAATTATTTTCTGCGTTGCTGTGAGTGCATTTTTTATTTCAATATCAAGTGTGTGAATTTCCTTAATTTTAATCTCTATTTTTTTGAGGGGGTTTTCCGTGGATTCTGTGTCTATAATGTAAAAACTTCCGTGCTCCAAATCCTCGAGTTCCTGAAAATTGTTCGGAAAAACAGGACCGGGATAGACAAAATTCTGATACTGAAAATCTATATGCAGATGCCCAAGAGCATAATAATCTGCAGGAGGAAGAAATTTTGTCTCCAGAGAATTTATAGGGAGGGTTCCTTTTGCCTTATCAATTGTTGTGTGAAGCATTAAAATTTTAAACATGCCGGGAGCATCATTTAGTTTTATTTTTTTCAAATCCTCTATCTCGAGTCCTGATTTTTTTCCGGGATAGCCGTAGATTGCAAACCCCTTATAAACTGTGGGATTCAAAAGAATAAATTTATTTTCAGGAGTGCCCATTATTTCAAAATCAGCCACATTTCTGCAGAATCCTGCCCTCTCCAAAACATCCAGAAAAGTTTTCCCAGATACAGAATAATCATGGGAACCTGCAATGATAAAACACGGAAGTCCTGCCTCTTTCAGTCTCCTTAATTCTGAAAAAGTTTCTTTGAGAATTTCTATAGGGGGATAAGCAGAATCAAACAAATCTCCTGCTATCAGGACAAAATCAAGCTTTGAACTTATGCAGATATCAATTGCTTTCCTGAAAGATTTAAAATTCAGCTCCTGCATCGGCTGCTGCTTCCATCCTCCAAGATGAACATCAGAAATGTGTGCAAATCTGGCCATATTAATCTCCGATTTGCACGACTACTTCGCCGTCCTCTTTTAGATTAAACCGAACGCTCAAGTGTGCAAACTTAGCCATGTTGTATTAAAAAAGTTTATAAAAATTGAAAATTATAGCACTATATAAATTTGATTGTGATAAAGATGTAATATGCAGGCACATACAAGAAAACAGATCATCTGGCTAATTGAAACAGCAGTTTTAACCCTGGCAGGGCTTGTGTTATTCAAATATATTCCGATGATGATTTTTGGAAATAACATCCTGTTTGACGCATCTTCTCATGTTGCATGGACAAGTTTCGGGCTTTATTTTCTCTGGTTTTTTATAGACCAGAATAAATATCTAAGAATCCCTTATATGCTTCTTGCATCAGTAATTTTAATACTTATGGCAGTTCAGAGAATATTCGCAGGAGAGCATAATGAGATAGGGGTGCTGCTCGGATTTTTTGTGGCTGGGATGGCAATAATAATTCCAAGATGGAGAGAATTCAGAAGGGGAATAAAGTTTTAGAATAAAAATTAGAAAATAATTCCCAACTCCCACACGCACAATCTCTCAAAAAATAATTTTTCACAGCCAACTTCTTTTGCTTTATATTTCAGCTTTTCAAAATTAATATCTTTAGATAAACTGCTTGTAATTAAAAATATCTTCCCATTTTCTTTTAAGTGGTTTTTCGCCTCATGCAAAAATCTCAGAATTATTTCATTTCCTTTTCTTCCGGCTGTTGTTGCTAATTTTGAATCTTTTGGCTCTCTTGAATCTTCAGGCAAATAAGGGGGGTTGAATATAATCAAGTCATATTCTCCTTTTATTTTCTCAAACAAATCTGATTTCACGCAGTTATATCCCAAAAGACTGCAGTGCTCAACTGAATTTTTGTCTATATCGCAGGAGAATATGTTTTCTCTTTTTATCCCTAAGTTATATGCTGTTTCCAAATGAATTCCCGAACCTGCACCTATTTCTAAAAATTTCAAATCAGGGTTTTTTTCAAGTAAATCAGGAATTTTTTCTTTCAGAATTTGCGACATTAAATAAGAATCCTCTGCTAGCTGATACATTTTAACCTGCACCAAATAGACTCAAAATTTCATCCTTGAAGAAGAATAGGGCTGCCAGAATCCCTAGCAATATCAAAAGAAGAGCAATTAAAATAAAAATAACTGCCTTTCCTTTGGGTTTTTCAACTTCACCGTAGCCTGAAACTTTCTGCGGAGTCATTACAACAGGCTTCTGAATCACAGGCATAACTTTGGCTGGTTTTTCCCCATAACCTGAAACTTTCTGGATAGAAGGCGCTGCTGTCCTACCTGTCCTTGATGCAACTTCCTGAGGTACAAACAATGCAGGAGGGGTTTGCTGTGCCGGTGATATTTTTCCTGTTTCCAGTGCTCTCGCAGCCTCTTCAATTTCTTCTTTTGTATATCCTGCATTAAAAAAAGTCAGCATCGCCTGTTTCAGAGATTCTCCTCTCTGCAACGCTGTCTTCAACCCTCCCAAAATATCTTCTCTAACCATTTTAAAATTTCAGGACTTTGCCGTTTGAAGATAAATGTACATTCTTTTCATATTCATATCCAAAACTCTGCGCAATTCTAATCATGGGAAATTCCTGTTCTGGAGTACCATGGGTTGGAATTATATGTTTTGGCTTCAACATTTGCAGCATCATCTTTATATCTTCCTCGCAATCATGTCCCGATACATGAATATCTTTCTGAATATTAACTCCAATTTTTTCTAATCTCTGATCCATTCTTTCTCTTGCTAAGATGTTCTGGGGAACAGGAATAACCTTAGAAGAGAAGATTATGTTATCTCCCTGCCTAAAATTAAAAGAAGTGTCTCCTTTGACAATCCTGTCAAGAATGGAATTTTCTTCTGCCTGATGTCCTGTGCAAACCACCAAATATTTACCCCTGTTTTTATCTATTTCTTTTAATATAGAATTCACCTGTTTTCTGTATTTGATTAATCTAATATCCTTATAAAAAGGGCACATCTTAATTTTGTTAGCTGCATTTACATATTTACCCAGGCTTCTTCCCAAAAAAATTATTTGTCTGCCAGTCTGTTTCCCAAAATCAACAATACTCTTAAGCCTCTCTATATGGGAAGAGAAAGTCAGAACAAAAAAAGCAGAATTTTTGTTTTTTGCAGAGAGCATGGCATCCTGAACTTTTTTTCTGGCAACCATCTCACTCAAAGAACGGCCTTTTTGATGAGAATATAATGAATTAATTATCAATAATTTTACTCCCTCGTTTCCGATTTTTTGAAATTTCCTATAATCTGGGGGGTTTCCGATTACAGGCGTATCATCAAACTTAAAATCTACAGCGTAGAAGAAAACTCCTTCTTTTGTATGCAAAGCGATATTTGCACATTGCAAAGTGGAGTGCGTTACGTGAAGAAAATCTATCTGGTAAGTGCCGCTTTTTCCGCGAATTTTTATTGAAGAATTTTCTCTGACAGTTATCTTTTTATTTTTTATACTTCTTTTTTCATCCTCTGCAATGGTTTCAAGAACAGCCATGGTAAAAGGAGTTCCAAGTATAGCTGCCCTTGGATATCTGTAAGCCAGCCATGGAACAGCTCCGACATGATCCAGATGAGCATGACCTATAATTATTGCTCTGACTTTATTTCTCCAGCCCAGTTTATCGAGGACAAAATCATTAGGAATTGCCCTGGCTCTTCTCAGATGTTTTTCAGAATATATTTTAATATTATCGTTCTGAAGATCTATTAATGCCGGGATACTGACCCCCATATCAAAAATAAAAACATCATCGCCGACTTTCACAGCCGTCATATTTATTCCGACTTCCCTATAGCCTCCTAGTGTACAAATTTCCATCTTATTACTTCTTAATCTTAATTATCTCTTTTATAAATTATTAGAAAGTGGAGTTTAAAAATCCTTTCAGAAGATTTTTATATAATTGTTTCTTTGTTATTTCATGAAATCCCTTAAACCATCTATGCGGGAGAATAAGAGATATTTGCTTGTAACAGGAAAAAATCTGAGGACAAATATTGAGAAGGCGATTCTGGATTTTATCGGAGTTTTTGGAATGTCCAAGGCAGGTTTGGGCTGGATTAAAACAGGCAAAGATTCTGCTGTTATTTCCATAAATCGCGGGGCAGTGGATTTAGTCCGGGCTTCCCTGTGTGTTTTCCCAGAAAAAATGGCTGTAAAAAAAGTCAGCGGGACTTTGAAGGGATTAAGCCGAAAATCTTAAAAACCCCTGCTTCTTCAATTTTTTGCAAGAGAAGAGAAATAGTTTAATTCAATTATAAAATTCTCTAATATTAGAATGGATATCCAAACAGATTTTCAGCATCAGGCAATGGGCTACGACAGAACAGCAACTATGTTCTCGCCAGAAGGCTCATTACTTCAAGTTGAATATGCTGAAAAGGCAGTAAGAAGGGGAAGTGCAAGCATTGGCTTGGTTTGTTCAGACGGAGTTTTCATAATCGCTGATAAGAGAATGGAAGACAAACTTGTAGTCAGGAAATCAGCAAACAAGATATATGAAATTGATGCCCATATAATCGCGAGCGTTGCCGGAATTATTTCTGATGCAAGAGTTCTTATTGAAAGGGCGCAGGTTCTGGCACAGCAGCACAGAGTAACTTTTGATTCCCCCATAGAACCTGAACTGATAATTAAGGAAATCGCAAATATAAAACAGCAATTTACCCAGTACGGGGGGGCAAGGCCGTTTGGCGTCTCGCTTATGATTGCAGGAATGAACGGCAAAAAGCCTGAATTATTTGCAAGTGATATAACAGGGAATTATCTTTCCTATCACGCAAATGCAATCGGAGAAAACGACGACAAAATAAAGGAAAAACTGAGGGAGAGATACAGGGAAGATTTGACAATCAAGAAAGGGGTAAAACTTGTTCTTGATATTTTCAGGGAACTACAGGAAAAAAAATTCAGCATCAGCAAATTTGAGCTTGTTTATATTAATAGTGAAAACGGGAAATTAAAAAGACTAGAAGGAGAAGAAATTAATCAATTATAAGATGAACAACTTAACCAATATTATTAAAGAAACATACACTGGATTAGGAGAAGAATTAAAAATTAATGAAGGATGTCTAACTTCAGTTAAATTAAAATTAGAAAAAAATATTATTTTTTATTATATAAAAAATTATGATGGAGAAGTATTGGTTACAAATGAGATAAGCATTTTACCTGACCAAGAAAATGAAGAAATTTTCAAAAAGATTATTGAAAAAAATGAAATAATTGCAAATAAATTAGGAATTAAACAGATTAATACCGAAGCATTAACAGATACAGATAAAGGGTGGTTGGAAAAATTAGGATATGTTTTTGAAGATGAAAAATATATGGGCATTAAAAAATTAAAATGACTCAAACATTAGCAAGAATAAAAAAAACAGGAAAGAATTTTGAAATCTTAGTTGATTTGGATGATGCTCTTAAATTTAAAAAAGGAGAGATTTCTTTTATAGAAGCTGAAGGAAATAAAATATTTACAGATTCAAAAAAAGGACAAGTTCCTTCAAGCGATGATTTAAATAAAGCATTTGGAACAACTGATACAAATGAGATTGTTAAGACTATTGTTAAAAGTGGAGAGGTTCAATTAACACAGGAGCACAGAGATGCAGAACAGGAAAAGAAATTCAAGCAGGCTGTTGATTTTCTCTCAAGAAACGCTGTTGACTCCCAGACAGGAAATCCACATACATCTGAAAGAATAAAAAACGCACTTGAGGAGGCGCATGTGAATATTAAAAATATTCCAATTGAAAATCAGATTAAAGAAATTATCGAGGAGATTAGCAAAGTTATTCCGATAAAATTAGAGACTAAAAAAATAAAAATAAAAATACCTGCGATGCACACAGGAAGAGTTTATGGAGTTATAAGCCAGTACAAAGAAGGGGAAAAATGGCTGGATGACGGAGGACTGGAAGTTGTGGTAAAAGTTCCGTCAGGGATGATTATGGATTTTTATGATGAATTAAATTCAGTGACGCACGGAAGTGCGCTGACAGAGGAGATGAAGGAATAAAAATGACTGAAAGAAAAATTGTAATACCTGGGGAAATTATTGAAAAAGGAAATGATTTCCTTCCTGGAGAAGGAACAGAAAAAAGAGGGAACGATATTGTTGCTATAAAATACGGGCTTTCAGAAGAATCAAATAGATTGGTAAAAGTAATTCCTTTATCAGGAATTTACCAGCCGCGAAGAGGAAATGTAGTCATAGGAAAAGTGGAAAATGTTGTGTTCAACGGATGGTTAATAGATATTGGAATGGCTGAAAATGCATTCCTGTCCTTAATGGAGGTTCCGAGATATGTCAATAAAGACGCACTTGAAGAAGTTCTGGATATCGGAGACATGGTTGTTGCAAAAATCTGGGGAGTGAGAAAAAGAAGCATGGATTTGAGCATTAAATCGCACGGGCTTGGAAAAATAGACGAAGGAATAATCATGGAAGTAAATCCAAACAAAGTTCCGAGAATTATCGGAAAAGAAGGAAGCATGATAAACCTGATAAAAAATGAGACAGGATGCAACATCACAGTCGGGCAAAACGGGCTTATCTGGATAAAAGGCAACAAAGTCGGTGATGAATTGCTTGCCAAGAAAGCTATTTTGTTTGTTACAGAAAAATCTTTTACAGAAGGGTTAACTGAAAAAGTAGAAGACTGGTTTAAGGAGGAGAAGAAATGACACCTAAAAAATCTGAAACTAAATTCAAGCGAATGGACGGAAGAGAATTTGATGAAACAAGAGAAATGGAAGCAAAAGTGGGAATTATACCAAATGCCGACGGAAGTGCAATGTTCAGATTCGGAGAGACAATAGCGGTTGCTGCTGTTTACGGACCCAAGAAAATGCATCCGCAGCATTCACAAAATCCTGAAAAAGGAACTCTGAGATGCGATTACAGCATGCTTAGTTTTTCTGTTAATGAAAGAATCAGGCCCGGACCAAACAGAAGAAGCACAGAAATCAGCAAAATAATAGAATGGGCTCTTGAGCCTGTTTTAATGCTTGATAGTTTTCCGAACATGGTGGTTGATGTGCATATAAGCATTCTGCAGGCAAATGCTTCAACAAGGTGCGCAGGAATAAATGCTGCTGCAATGGCGCTGGCCCATGCAGGAATTCCGATGAAAGACCTGGTTTCAAGTGTTTCAATAGGAAAACTTGACAAACAACTGGTAGTGGATGTTAGCAAATATGAGGAAGATTGGGAAGAAGGAGAGGGTGCCACAGATATCCCCATAACTATGACGCATGGGGGGGAGATAACCCATCTTCAGCTCGACGGAAAAATCACAAAAGAACAATTAAAGGAAGCGATTGAACTTGCAAGAAAAGCAACAGCAAACATTTATGAGATTCAGAAAAAAATCCTTAAAGAATCTATGGGGGGGAAAAATGATTGAAACTCCGGATATAACAGCCAATAGAATAAAAGAATATTTGTCAGGGGGAAACAGATTTGACGGAAGAAAACTTGACGAATTCAGGGAAATTATAATTGAAAAAAACATTTCAAAAAATGCAGAAGGCTCTGCAAGAGTTAAAATAGGAAAGACAGAAGTCTTGGTAGGCGTCAAGATGAATGTTTCAGAGCCGTATCCTGATTCCCAGGACAAGGGAAATTTGATGGTGAATGCAGAATTGCTTCCGTTGAGTTCGCCGAGGTTTGAAAACGGCCCTCCGAAATTCCCGACAATCGAACTTGCAAGAATTATTGACAGGGGAATAAGAGAAAGCAAATTTATAGATTTTAAAAAACTCTGCATTAAAAAAGGGGAGAAAGTATGGAGTGTTTTCATAGACATCTATTCAATAAATGACGACGGAAATCTGATTGATGCTGCAGGCATAGGAGCAATAATTGCACTTAAACAGGCAAAAATTCCAAAATACGACGACAAAGAAGAGAAAGTTTTGTTCGGGGAATTGAGCAAGGAGAGCCTCCCTTTATCAGACACCATTCCAATTGCAATAACAATCCACAAAGTCGGAAATAATTTTATAGTGGACCCAACAAGAGAAGAAGAAGATGTTAGCGAGGTAAGAGTTACAATCGGAAGTTCAAAAGGGGTAATCTCTTCAATTCAGAAAGGAGACGAGAAAAGCCTGAGCATTGAGGAGTTCCATAATATTTTAGATATATCTGAGAAAGTCTGGAAAGATGTATTTAATAAGATTGAAAAATATTTAAATTAAAATGA
>CAYYME010000009.1:14267-17352 GCA_964473005.1 Candidatus Woesearchaeota archaeon
ATGAAATCTGACGAATTCACAAAATACGAAAAGGCAAGAATTCTCGGAGCCAGGGCTCTGCAGATAGCAATGAATGCCCCCCTGCTTATAAAAATCAGCCAGGATGATTTGGAAAAGATAAAATTTGATGCCTTAAAAATTGCCGAGATAGAGCTGGAATCAGATATTCTTCCGATTTCAATAAAAAAACCTTTCCCTCAGAGAAAAGAAGATGCACTGAAAAGAACAAAAGAGCATATAGTTTCTGACGAGCAAAAAGCAGAAATAGAAGCCAAAGAAGAAGAGGAAATTGCAAAGGAAGGGGAAATTATGGAGCTTGCAACCCCTGAAGACGAGCAGATGGAAGAAGTTTCTGAAAATGAAAGTGCCGGGGAAGAGGAATAATTAGCAGAAAATTAATTTCCAAACAACAATTCTTTTAAACTCTGATTAGTTTCTTAGATTATGGTTGTTATAAAAGGTGTGACAGCTAAATCTATTCTGGACTCGCGAAAAGAGAAAACAATTCTTGTTTCTATAAGGACAAATGCAGGAAACTTTTCAGCTTCTGCACCAAACGGGAAATCACGGGGGAAATATGAAGCCAAGCCTTACAAGAGTTCTCTCGAAGAAGACATTAAAACACTAAAAAAATTCAGCGATTATTTCTCAAAAGAAATTATAGAAAGATTTGAAGATTTACGGAGAATAGAAGACATAGTTGACAGGCATGTCGGGGCAAATACCCTCTTTGCATTTGAATCTGCTGTCCTGAAAGCAGTTGCTAAGGAAAAGAAAAAAGAAATCTGGCAGCTGATAAATCCCAATTCAAAAAAAACCCCCCGCCTAGTCGGAAACTGCATCGGAGGAGGAAAACATTCGGATTCTGAAAAGAAGCCGGACTTTCAGGAATTTCTGCTGATTCCAGATTTAAAATCTGTAAAAAAGGCAAGTGAAGCAAATAAAAAGGCAAAAGAAGATGCAGAGAAAATTCTGAAAGAAAGTGGGCAGAATTTTAAGAGCAGGAAAAACGATGAAAATGCCTGGATAACTTCCCTGAATGAAAAGGAAGTGCTTGAAGTGCTGAGGAAAATTAATCTGCCTTTGGGAATGGATGTTGCTGCCTCTGGTTTCTGCAAAAGGAAAAAATATAATTACAGGAATCCTCCTCTGCAGAGAACCAGCAAAGAGCAGTTGGATTATCTTTCTAATCTGATAAAAAACTTTGATATTTTTTACATAGAAGACGGATTTTCTGAAGAGGATTTTGAAGGGTTTGCAGGATTACTGAAAAGATTTCCAAATAAATTAATTGTTGGGGATGATTTGACTGTTACAAATTATGATAAATTAAAAAAAGCTGTTGAAAAAAAGAGCATTAACGGAATTATTGTAAAACCAAACCAGACAGGTTCTCTGCTTGACGTTAAGGAAGTCTGTGAATTTGCAAAAGAAAATAACATCAGGATTATCTTCTCCCACAGAAGCGGGGAAACAAGAGAAACTATCCTGGCTGATTTGGCTTTTGGATTTGGGAGTGATTTTTTCAAATGCGGGATAGACGGGGGTGAAAGAGAAGCAAAGATAAAGCGGCTGATTGAGATTGAAAAAGGTCTGAAATAGATAATTTTGTATATAAATTCTTAAAAATATTTGATAGTTAATTAAATTATGAGCAAAGTTAAATCCATTAATCCTATAGGGGAATTATACAAAAATATTAAGAATTATATAACTAAGAAGAAATGGACAGCAAAAGAAGTTAATTCTATGATGAGATTATATGGGGAGATTAGACGTTATGAAGCCAAAGCACTCCTTGAAGGTAAATCAGGAGTTTATGATAAAACTCAGGAAATTATTAATTTTACTGCATTGAAATCTGCAATTGATGCATATAAAAAAAATGTTCCTGAAGAAATAAGAAATGAACTTGGCGGTGTTGAAATGCTGGAAAAAATGTGTGAATTGGATCTGAAAAGATTGACGGGCAGAGATATGTTCAACCCTTTCAGCGGTTAATTTCTTTAATAGAAAAAATGGTGGAAAAAACTAACCGAATGGTTTTTAAATTGATTTCTCTGTAAATTCTAATGAACATAATCAAAGATATTGAAAAGGAGATTGAAAAAGGAAAAGAAGCAATAGAGGAAATTGCTGAAAAAGGCGAAGAAGCAATTGAAAAATTAATAAGCAAGAAAAAGCCGGCAAAAAAAGTTTCCAAAAAATCTGAAAAAGAATCCAAAGAGCTGTCTGAAAAAAAACTTGAAAAAGCCGCAGAAAAAGAATCTGTAAAACCGGATATCGAACGAAAGAAGAAAGAACTTCTGGAAAAGGCAAAGAAACTGAGGGAGAAAATTGAGAAAACAACGACAGAAGAGCTAAAAGAACAAGTTAAGATTAAAAAAAGAGCAGATATGCTTATTCCCCTCGATGAATATGTCAAGGCAGGAATTTACCTTGGAACAAAAGTTGTAACCCCTGACATGAGGCCTTTTGTTTACAGAAGACGGGCAGATGGATTGGCTATTTTTAATACTGATTTAATTGATGAAAAATTAAAGGAAGGGGTTGAATACATCTCCAAGTTCTCTCCTGAAGAGATTATTCTTGTCTGCAAAAGGCAGGCAGGATGGAGAGCTGCTGAAAAATTCGGAGAAATCACGGGAATAAGAACCTTTACAAAAAAATATCCTGCAGGGGTTTTAACAAACACTTCTCTGCCAAATTTTTTCGAAAATGAATTAACAATAGTAGCAGATTCCTGGCTGGACAAAAATGCCCTGCATGACACAACCAATGTTAATAAAAAAGTCCTGATGATTTGCGACACAAATAATTTTTCAAAGGGTGCTGACAGAGTTATAATCGGAAACAACAAGAGCCCGAAGAGTCTTGGTATTATCTTTTATCTTCTCGCAAGAGGATACTGCAAGGCAAGGAAAATCAAGGCAGACATTCCTGAACTGGAATGGTGGACAGAGGAAGAGATGTGAAAAAATGGAAAAAAGAACAATCGATTTAATAGCAAATAACAGCAAAGGAGCAGTGGAATTAAAAAAGGCTCTTTCAGAAAAAGGGCTAAACGTAAATCACATTTATACTG
>CAYYME010000010.1:0-16441 GCA_964473005.1 Candidatus Woesearchaeota archaeon
TCTCACTCCTGCATTATTTAAACATTTCTATACTAGAAATCTTCCAATTCTCCCTTTATTCAGTTATTATCCCCTTAATATACTTTTTATCCACAAACTCAAACGCAGGATTTTTTATTTTTATGCTTTTGGGGGCTTTGTCCCAGACTTCATTCAGATTTCTCTGCTCAAGGGAAATTTTCTTTTTTGAAAACTTCCAGGAATCAGCGACAACATAAACAGGAATTTTGTTCTGCTTTGCTATTTTTGCAATAAGCTCGCTTCCTATCTTGTTTATTACTCCGTTCTTAAGAAGCGCATCTGCTCCGAGAAAAATAAGGTTGGGTTTTTTAAAACCCTGTTTTCCTGAAAGAACATCATCAATAGCAGAATCCACAAACATTGTTACTTTTATCTTTGCTTTTGCTAATTCTTTTGCTGTTTTTCTTCCCTGAAAAAGAGGGCTGGTTTCTGTGTTATAAACTTCAAATTTCTTTCCTTTCTTCTTTGCATAAATCAGGGCATTAACAACATTTGTTGAATGGCAGTGCGTGAAAATAACATCGTTGTTTTTGATTAATTTCAAAACTTTTTTGCTGATTGAATTCTGGGCATTGGTAAAGTGCTCCAGGATTTTATTTTTAGGAACTCCTTTTTCAGCCAAGTCAAGAACATGGTGCATCATGGGCTCTGTTGGACGGGAATTCAGAAGTTTATTTTTTGAAGATTTTGAGGGCAAAAGAAAATAAGCTTTCAGTGCTGCTTTTGCAATATTCCGCGCTCCCTGAATTTTAACTGATTTTATGTTTTTTAAAATTTTATTAAATTCATCTTTTTTGTTCATGAGAGAATTAAGGAAGATTAATATAAAAATGCTTTTGTTAATGGAAAAAGATGCAGTCAGATATGATAAGAGAATATTGTTAATGAGAAAAAATGCCTATTATATCATCTGTTATATTTTACATTAAAAGAGGGGGCGGGAATATGATTTAAGAGGGAATATTTAAAAGTAAGCTGTTCTCAGAGTCCATTCTTCTCCTGTCTGCTTTTCATATTCTTCTGCTAGTTTAAGAGCCTTGTCATAATTCTCTTTATCTCTTATTTTAACCACATTCACAAAAGGATAGATGTAAATTGCAACATTTTCGGTTTCATTAAGATTAATAACATAGAGAGTATCCCAAAGATTCTTTAGATTTGTACCAAACATTTCTTTTCCAATATCCTCTAATTTCTTTATTTTTTCTTTGGCTTTTTTCTCCTGCTCTGTAAGTTCATTGACAATCTTTACCATGCTCTTCCCAGAAATACCGGGTTTTTAAAATTTTGGATAGATAGCCGGGATTAATATAAAAAACTATTCGCTATAGTCTTTTTTTAGAGTCCATTTCTCACCTGTCTCTTTTTCATATCTTTCTGCTAATTTATGTATTCTTTCATAATTCTGCGGATTAAAGAGTGTTATTTTATTTTTTTCAAGATATACCTCTGCTAAATCAAATATGTCCTCAATGAGAAAGAGCATATCATATTCACAAGAGTGAACTATTATCTGAATTCCTAATTCTTCCTTAGCAATAGACTCTAATCTCTTTGATTTTTCTTCTAATTCACTTCTCTCCATAGCTCTATTGGTTATTTTTACCATAACAAATTCATAAATTAATTCTATTTAAGAATTTATATTATTGGGGATATATCAACAATATTTAAAAGTAGTCCTGAATTTGTGTATTATATAAACATGTTAGAGTCATTAATTAATCCGAAAAGAGTTGAAAAGGGACCGTGGAAGATGCTTCCAATAGGAATCCTCTATGCCTCTCTTTCTCTTTTGCTGGTTCACTGGTTTTTCTCAGGAGATGCTGTCCTTTCTCAGTATTCCGGAATGATTGTTGTTACTTTCTGCGTCATGTTCTCAATTCCCTTTATGTATTTTATAATCAAAAAAGAAGAAGAGGAAGACGAGCTGACAGAGGGGCTTTTGAGTGTCTGGAGAATTCATAAAGAGGCAATAGCTGCACTGATGTGGCTTTTTCTTGGATTTATAATTGCATTTTCTTTCTGGTATATTGTCCTGCAGAATTCATCTTTATTCAATGCCCAGATAGAAACCTACTGCGCAATAAACAGCCCGGGCAATGTAGAGAACTGCGTCTCAGAGTATTCTTTTGAGCAGGCAATGACAGCAGGAACAACAAACAGCGGAAGATTTCTCTCAATCATAGAAAATAATATTTATGTCCTGATTTTCACTTTAATTTTTTCCCTGATTTTCGGGGCAGGAGCAATATTTGTCCTGGCATGGAATGCGAGTGTTATTTCCTCTGCAATAGGTATTTTCACGCAATACAAAATAAGTTCAATTCCCCTGGGGATAGCAAGATACATGATTCACGGATTTCCTGAAATTGCAGCATATTTCATAACGGCGCTTGCAGGAGGAATTTTCGGATTCGGAATAATCAAACACGGAATCAGCGGAAAAAGATTTTTAAGAGTTGTTGAAAATGTCGCTCTTCTTCTTTTTGTGGCAATAGTTGTTCTTGTAATTGCAGCACTGCTCGAGGTTTATGTTGTTCCCCTTGTGTTTAATAACTAAATTATAATTAAATTTAAAAGTCAGAAAGCCATCTATTTTCAATGGAACCTATGCTGTTAGTTATTATTTTTGTGAGTTTTTTCTGCACATATTTAACCCTGCCTTTCTGGATAAAAAAAGCAAAGCAGATAGGATTAATATGGGAAGACATGAATAAGCCAAAACATCCAAAAAATGTGGCTGGTTCAGGAGGGCTAATTGTTGTATTTGGATTTATACTTGGTGTTTTATTGTATGTCGCTGTAAAAACTTTTTATTTTCAGAATGACGGGGAAATAACCAGTTATATTTTTGCAATTATATCTGTGGTGCTTCTCAGTTCTATTGTAGGGATTGTGGATGATTTATTCGGATGGCAAAAAGGAGGCTTGTCTGTACGCTCCAGATTGATTTTGATATTTTTTGCTGCAATTCCTTTGGTGGTGATTAATGCAGGTGAATCAAGCATGATGGGCATACAACTCGGGCTACTATACCCCCTAATTGCAATACCAATAGGAGTTATCGGAGCAACAACAACTTTTAATTTTCTGGCAGGCTATAACGGGCTTGAAGCAGGAAACGGAATTTTGGTGCTGTCTGCTTTGGCTGTTGTAACTTTTATAACAGGAAATTCCTGGCTAAGCATAGTCTGCCTGTGCATGGTTGCTTCACTAATTGCATTTTATATTTTCAACAGATATCCTGCAAAAGTCTTTCCAGGAGATATAATGACTTATGCTGTAGGCGCTCTGATTGCCTGCATAGCAATAGTCGGAAATATAGAGAAAATAGCAATCTTCTTTTTTATGCCTTATATAATTGAAGCAGCTTTAAAATTAAGGGGAAATCTCAAAAAAGAGAGTTTTGCGAGAGCCAATAAAGACAGGAGCCTGGATATGCCTTATGATAAAATTTACGGACTTGAACATCTGGCAATTTATCTCCTGAAAAAAATTAAACCCAGTAAAAAAGTCTACGAATATGAGGTGGTTTATCTGCTCCACGGATTCCAGCTCTTTGTGATTATTCTCGGATTTTTGCTTTTCATTTAAGACAAAAGTTTTAAAATAATGATTCTGTATACTAAATATGGAAAATGGGGGAGGTGTACTTAAAGAGATTAAGGGATATTTCTCTAAAAATAAATATGTAAAATTATTTTCTATATTAGCCCTGATTACCCTGTTATTGTTTATAGCAGGCATTTCAAAAGTTGATTTAGGAATTAAACTGTTAAGCCAGATTGCAAACTTTTTTCCTGCAGGAATTTTGTTTTTATTGCTGTTGTCTTTTATAATTTCTGCTGTGCTTGCTTATTTTGAAAAATATAATCTTATGGTTCTGCCTGTATTTATCTGGCTTTTGATTTTCACTGTTCAGGTAAGAACAGCCAATATTCCTTCGCTAATCGATGTTACAACCGGGAATTATACTCTTGCTCCTGATTTAGATCCTTTTTTATATCTAAGACTTGCACAGGATATAAATAGCGGAACTCTGGAAAATCCTGATATGATGAGATATGTTCCGCTTGGGGCAAAAAATTACGCTTTTCAAAGCCTGATGCCCTGGGCTATTGTTTATTTCTATAAAATTGCATCAGTATTTAAGGACATTTCTTTAACTTATGCTGCAATCCTTATTCCTGTTATCTTTTTTGCAATTTCCTTAATAGGATTTTTCCTTTTTGTTAAAACTGCTTTCTCGTTTAAATTCAGCAAGACAAAAGCTTGGCTGATAGCCCTGATTGCAGGCATATTTTATGCATTTTCCCCTCAGATGCTGCACAGAACAGTTGCAGGAGTGCCTGAAATTGAAAGCCTTGGCATGGCTTTTTTCTGGTTTGCATTTTTATTTTTTATGATGGCCTGGAAAGAGCAGAAATCAAAAAGGATGATCATATACGGGATTTTAGCAGGAATCTTTACAGGATTAATGTCCTGGAGCTGGGGTGGGTACAGGTATCTCTACATGATTATAGGACTCACCACTCTTTTAATTTTCCTTTTTCAAAAAGACAGAATAAAAAACAGAAAAATATACTTTTCCTGGATAATTCCGGCATTATTAATAATTCTGCTTCAGGTAAAAAGCATTAAATCCCTTATAACAAACATTCCGGACACAGGATTTGGCATTTTTGTTTTATTTTTGCTTCTGGCTGATTTTATTCTGTTTGACACAAAATTAAAGGATAAAATAAAACTTGAAAAAATTAATCTTCCAAGGCCTCTAACCAGTTTGCTGATAGGTGTTCTTGTTTTATTTTTGGCTTTATTAGTTCTGGACTTTCATTTTGTGATTAATACACTAAAAGATGTCTTTGAAAGATTAGTGCACCCTTTTGGAAAAGCCAGGGTCGGACTAACTGTTGCTGAAAACAAGGCTCCTTATTTAACAGAAGCTATACACAATTTTAGTTATATTTTTTGGGGGTTTCTTGTTTCAGCAGTTCTTCTTTTTTATGAATCTGTGAAACATTTCAGCAGAAAAAACAAAATAATTCTGAATCTTGCTTTTATAATCTTCTTATGCTGTTTAGCTTTCACAAGAATTTCTCCAACCAGTTTGCTCAATGGAGAAAATTTCTTTTCACAACTAGTATATTTTGCAGGATTTGTCATCTTTATACTGGCTGCCCTTAGCATTTATATAAAAGCCAACAGGAAAAAAGACGAAAAAACTCTGCAGGATTTCAAAGAGATTGATTTTTCATATATTCTTTTACTGGCCTTTGGTTTTTGGGCAATTGTGTCCATGAGAGGAGCAATCAGATTATTCTTTATTGTTTCACCTATGATAATCATAATCGCCTCTTCTCTTCCTGTAAAACTGGCAGAGTTAATAAAAAAATCAAAAGATGAATTTTTAAAAACAATCACTATTATTGTATTGATAGTTACCATTATCGGGCTCTGTTTTGCATTTTTGCAGTATTCTTCTTCTACAATCACCGAAGCAAAACAAACAGCCCCAGGAATATATGAACAGCAGTGGCAAAAAGCAATGGAATGGGTTCGTGATAATACCTCTCCAGACTCTGTATTTGTTCACTGGTGGGATTATGGATACTGGGTTCAGACGCTTGGAGAAAGATCAACTGTAGCAGATGGCGGACACTTTATTGGTTATTGGCCTCACTTAATAGGAAGATATGTCTTAACAACACCCAATCCTGAAACTGCATTAAGCTTTATGAAAACCCATGGGGTTTCTTATTTATTAATAGATTCTACAGATTTGGGAAAATATGGGGCCTATTCAAGCATAGGAAGTGATGAAACAGGGGAGGACAGGCTCTCCCAAATTCCAATTATGCTTTTAGATGCTTCACAAAGCAGGGAAACAAATAAGAGCGAGGTAAGAGTATATCTTGGGGGGGTATATGTGGATGAGGATATAATTTATGGTGAGAATGAGAACCAGATATTCTTGCCTGCTAACAACGCAGTAATCGCAGGAGTGATTCTGGAGGTCTTAACAAATGAAAACATGATATCACAGCCACAAGGAGTTTTTTATTATAACAATAAGCAGATTATTATTCCAATAAGATATTTATATACTAATAATAACCTCGTTGATTTTGGTGGTGGCTTAGATGCAGTAGTGAGAACAATTCCAAGAATTTATCAGGAAGAACAGGGTATCAAAATTGACAGCATAGGGGCATCTATTTATTTATCACCAAAAGTTTCCAAGGGTCTGTTTGCACAGCTGTATTTATTAAATGACCTGTTAAAAAAATACAAAACAATAACTCTTGCTTATAGTCAGCCAGATACTATCTTAGATGATTTTAACAACCAAGGAGCAAATGTTGGGGAGTTTGCATATTTCAATGGTTTCAGAGGGCCAATAAAAATCTGGAAAGTTGAATATCCTGATAATATTCTTGAAAGAGAGGAATTCTTAAGAACAACCGGAGAATATGCCGAGTTTGATAATTTGACTTTTACAAAATAATACAACAATCTTTTAAAAGAATGATTTGGGGTAATTAATATGGAATTTAAGGAACATTCAGGGATAGCAATAATCCTTGGGACAAAAGCAGAACTTATCAAATGCATGCCTGTTATGCTGGAACTGCAAAAACAAAGAAAGAATTATTATTTTATTCACACAGGACAGCACCCGTTGGGAGGGGCCTGCGAGGAATTTGGGGTCAAAAAACCGGATTTTATTTTAAGCAAAGAGCCGGAAATCAGCACAAAATTCTGGTCTAAAATAAATAAATCTTCTTTATTATGGTTTTTAGTGATGATTCTTAAAATAAAAAGACTAATCCAAAAATTAAATTTAAGGTATATAACTTATCACGGGGATACTATGAGCACTGCAGCAGCTTCTATTGCATCAAGCAAATTGCTAAATTCTGAAAAATCCTGGAAGAATGTCCATTTAGAAGCGGGATTGAGAAGCGGTTCATTATTAGAGCCTTTTCCTGAAGAAATATCGAGACAAATCTGCGACAGTTTTTCAGACATCCTTCTGGTTGTTTCTGATTTAACAGAAAGAAATTTGATGAAATATAAAAATAAAAAAAGAATTATAAACACAGGCAATACAATTGTTGATTCTGCTGCAATCAGTTATAAAAAAGCAAAGATAAAACACAAAAAACCAAAATACAGATATGCATTGATAAATATACACAGGCATGAAAATTTGAAGAGCAAAGAAAGAATGAGAAGAATTATGGAAATTCTGAAGAAAGTTAAAATAAAGGCCATATGGCCTCTTCATGATAATACCGCACATTTCTTAAGAAGATATGGATTTGCTGGAGAGATAAATAAGATGAAAAATATAGAGACAACACCATTAACTGATTACCAGCATTTTCTATTCCTGATTGCAAATTGTGAATATCTCGTTACAGACGGAGGAAGCATACAGGAAGAAAGCCTGGTATTCAAAAAACCCTGCATTATATTAAGAAAAAAGACAGAAAGACAGGAGGGATTTGCAACAGGAATAAATTTTTTGACAAAATTGAATGCTAATTATGCGGGGAAAATAATTAAAGAAATAGAATCTAATAATTTTAAAGTGAAAAAGTTTAAAAATCCCTATGGAAAGAGAGGAGTGGGCAAAAAAATTGTGGAAATTTTAAAATAAATAAAAACTTAAAAAGTTTGAAAAACCCATTAAGATAATGATAACAAATAAAAGTAAAGTTTTGGTAACCGGTCCTTCCGGATTCATCGGATCAAATCTAACAAAAGGACTCCTAAAAAAAGGTGCAGAAGTTTATGCTATAGATAATTTTTCTTATATAGATGCAGATTTAGCTAGAAAAAGATTATCAGATATTTTTAATCAAATTAGGATAATAGAAGGAGATGTTTCAAAAAAGGGAACATGGGATAAAGTTCCGAGAGATATTGAATATATTTTTCATTTTGCTGCCCCCTCTTCCATAACTTTATTCAAAAATAATCCTGAAAAATGTTTTCATGAAACTTTCTTTGGACTTTATAATGCCCTGGAATTTGCAAAAAACAATCCAAGCGTAAAAAAAGTTATATACCCTTCCACTGGAAGTTTATATGCTGGAAATGAACTTCCACATGGAGAATATATTTATCCAAAACCCCGAAATTCCTATGCTGCTGCAAAGATGGCATGTGAGGGATTGGCGAGCTCCTATTCTGACTTTGTTAAATCTATCGGATTAAGAATTTTTGCCGGGTACGGGCCCGGAGAAGAATGGAAAAAAGATTTTGGAAGTGTATTATTTCTATTCATAAGAGATTATATGAACGGGAAAGCCCCAGAAATTTGGGGGGATGGGAATCAAACAAGGGATTTTGTTTATATTGACGATCTAATTAAGATCATTATGAAGGCAGTAGAAATAGATTATACCGGGATTGTTAATGTTGGAACTGGAAGAGCTACCTCTTTTGCAAAACTTCTCGAGATAATTAAAGAAACTCTTGGAACAGAGATAAAACCGACATATATTCCCAAAGAAAAAAATTATGTTGAAAATTTAAAAGCAGACATTAGTTTAATGAAAAAGATATTTGAAATTGGACCCATTTTACCTGAAGAAGGAATAAAAAGATTTATTGATTATTTAAAAAAAGAAAATTAAAATGGGTTTAAATAAATTTTATGAATCCCTAAAATATTTTACGGTATTATTCCAGATAAAAACTGATTATTTCAAATATACAAGAGCTGTATTTTTATATAAATTAAAGCGTAAAGCAGAATTCCCAAAAGCTATTGTTAAACTTAAGGGTGCAAGATTTATCACCAGAAAGAATAGTATGGATATAGCCCATTTATCCAATTTTTATGAAAGAGAAACTACTAATCTTCTATTAAAATTAAAACCAAAAACTTTTATAGACGTTGGAACCCATATCGGGAGATTTTCTATAATTTTATCTAATAAAGGTTCTAAAGTTATTTCAATAGAACCAAGTAAAGATAACTTAAAACAATTGAATAAGAACATAAAATTAAATAATCTTCAGGATAGAATAAAAGTTATTAATGTTGGATGTTTAGATAAGAATGAAAATAAGATTCTATATTTTATTCCCCATAATGAAGGATTAACCTCTCTTGAAGAAAAAGTGGGGGCAAGAAAAGAAACCATTAAAGTGAAAAGACTGGATACTATCTGTAAGAGCCTTAATTTAAACTTAGATTCTATAGATATAATAAAAATTGATGTAGAGGGTTTTGAGTTAAATGTCTTGAAGGGGGCACCCAATATACTTAAAAGAGGTTCACCTTTGTTAATCATAGAAATAACAGATAAAAAGAAAGAAGAACCAATAAAAAAATTTCTCAATAGATTCGGCTTCATTAATAAAGAGATTCTTGATGCAAGAAATTTTATTTTCGTAAAAAAGAATTAAAGATTACTTCAAAGCCCCATCATAAATGCTTTTTAATTTTTTACTTCTAAAGATTTTCTATATGTTTAATTCATAAAATTTAATAACATAATCTTTTTAAATCTCTTTAATAAGAGATATATATGAAAAATCTAAAAGTTTATATGAATCCAGGGGTTCACCCACAATTTAAAGAAATAATAAATTTTCCTCCAAAAAATGTAAACTATATCTATGAAGAACCTAAGGGGGACCATAATAGTATTTTTATGAGAAAAAAAAGGGTTTTAATATCACTTATCCAAAAATATCTTCAAATTCCAAGAATTGCTAAAATTAAAAATACAGAAAAAATTGATTTGATTCATTCAACAAGGGGAATTCTTATTAGAAATAAAAAGCCCTGGATAGTTGATCTTGAATCAGGAGCTGCTTTTGCAGGACTAGATTGGAATTCTTTGCAAAAACCAATAATGAAAAAAATAATCAGGAAATATTTGCTATCTCCCTACTGCAAAAAAATAATTCCTCAAAGTGAGGCTGCAAAAAAAAGTCTTCTTGAAAATTTAGATTGTTCAGGGTTTGCGCATAAAATTGAAACATTATATCTTGCTTATCATACAAGCAAACTAAAAAGAAAAAAATCAGATAAGATTAGGATTTCTTTCATCGGAAAATTTTATCTTGAAAAGGGGGGGCATGATTTGCAGGGAGCTTTCAAGATCCTGAATAAGAAATATCCCGGAAAACTAAAATTAAAAATGAAATCAAATGTACCAGAGAGATATAAATTAAATCTTCCGAATGTAAAATATCTCAAAAATATTCCGGATCCAAGAAAATTTTATGAAGAAATTTTTGGGGATTGTGATATTTATGTTCAACCTACGACTATTGACAGTTATGGTGTTTCAATATTAGAAGCCATGTCAACAGGACTTCCAGTAGTTTGTACTGACGATTTTACATTGCCAGAGCTTGTTCAGAACGGATATAATGGATTTTTAGTCAAAAGCCCTGTTCATTGGTATAATCATAG
The DNA here is from genome assembly GCA_964473005.1 of Candidatus Woesearchaeota archaeon. Taxonomy (GTDB): domain Archaea; phylum Nanobdellota; class Nanobdellia; order Pacearchaeales; family GW2011-AR1; genus JAFCEV01. Next base: position 10,469 of record CAYYME010000010.1, read on the forward strand.
GTTTAATCTAAGAAAGTGGGAAGAGAAAGCACATCAAGATCATCCAGAAACAGTAAAAGAATTAGTGGAGAAAATTTCCATATTAATAGAGGATAAAAAATTAAGGGAAAGGATGGGAAAAAATAGCTTTAAACTTGTAGAGTCTGGAAAATTCTCAATAAAAGAAAGAAATAAAAAATTAAAAAGAATTTATGAAGAAGCATTAAGATGACTGAAATAAAAAATTGCAGGGCATGTAATTCTGAAGATCTTAGTCCAGTCTTTTCCTTAGGAAACCAGTATGTTACTAATTTTATTAATTCTGAAAAAGAACAGGACAATATCCCTGTTATCCCATTAGATTTGGTTTTATGTGAAAAATGCAAATTATTACAGCTAAAGCACAATGCCCCTCCAGAATCCATGTGGGGGGAGCAGTATTGGTATAAGTCGGGAATAAGCACAACTATAAAAGAGGATTTAAGAGATATAGCAGAAAAAGCCCAGCAAATATGCAAATTAAAAGAAGGAGAAATAATCATAGATATAGGATGCAACGATGGAACCTTACTGGAAGTTTATGACAAGAATAAAGGATTAATTTTAATTGGCTTTGAACCTTCAAAGAATGTAGCAAGAGAAGCTGAAGAAAAAGGATTTAAGGTTATTAATAACTTTTTTAATGCAGATGAGTTTAAAAAAGAATTTGGAAATAAAAAAGCTAAGATAATTACCGCCATATCTATGTTTTATGATTTAGAGGAACCCAATAAGTTTTTGGAAGATATTCTTTCTGTTCTTGATAAAGAGGGGGTGTTTGTTATACAGCAAAATTATCTTGTCACAATGCTTGAGCAGAATGCTTTTGACAATATCTGCCATGAACACAGAGAGTATTATTCCTTAACTTCATTGAAAAACATACTCGAAAAACACGGGCTTGAAATTTTTGATGTTGAACAAAATGATATTAACGGGGGGAGCATCAGAACATATATAAAAATTAAAGGAAATGAGAAATTAAAAGGATTTAATGAGGGGGGTGAAGAAAGAATTAAAAATCTCTTTGAGAAAGAAAAAGAGATGGGATTAGACAGTTTAAAACCCTACCAAGAGTTTGCTGCCAGAATTTCCAAAATAAAAGAAGATTTAGTGAATTTCCTTAAAGAAGAAAAAGCAAAAGGAAAAAAGATTTGGATATATGGGGCATCTACAAGAGGGAATATATCTCTTCAGTATTTTGGACTTGATTCAGATACGATAAGCGGAATTGCTGATAAAAATTCTGATAAATGGAGGAAGAAAACAGTTGGCTCGCTGATATCTATTTTCTCTCCTGAAAAAATGCGGGAAGAAGATCCAGATTATTTGCTGGTCAATACCTGGCATTTTTTAAAGGAAATAATGAAGCAGGAAGAAGATTATTTTAATAAAGGCGGAAAATTTGTAGTTGCATTGCCTGAATTTAAGGTAATAAGCAAAGATTAAAGTCTATTTAGTTGTCTTTTCATAATGTTCAACCCTTCATCTAAAGAGTGTGTTTTAATTCCTAATTTTTTTATTTTTGAAGTGTCTAGTGTTGCATTTTTGGGGATTTTTATTTCTAATTCCGGTTTTGCATTTGAAATTCCAATTTTAGAATCTTTTCTTACTAACAGCTCTAATTTTTTCAAAAAATCAGACATCTTGATTCTTGTAGACCCTGCAACATGAAAAATTCCGAATTGTTTTTTGTTTATTAATCCCCTAATTATCTCCAAAACATCATCTATAAATACAGGCTGTCTTAATTGGTTTGGCTCTCTTAACTGAATTTGGTTCCCGGATAAAATCATATCAAAAACCCCATTTTTCTTATTAATGCCATTATATCCATACATAATATCCACTCTTAGAATGATTGACTTTGGATTCTTTAAAATCTCTTTCTCTGCCATAATTTTCGTTCTTGCATATTCATTTTCCGGAGAAGGCTGATCTTTTTCAGTGTAATTGCCTCTTTTTCCGTCAAAAATATAAGAAGATGAAATGAATACCATTATAGCACCTATTTCATGCACAACTTCAGAAATATTTTTGGCTGTAAGATAGTTTAAAGAATATGCTAAATCGGGATTTTGCTCGCATTGCATAGAACTAGTCAACCCAATACTATCAATAACTACCTGCGGTTTATATTTCAGCAGGAATTTTCTTACCTCACTTTTGCTTGTTGCATCAACTTTAAATTTTTCTTCAGTAGTTATTCCTGCTCCAATAACTTCATTATTTTTGAATAAAACTTCAAGAGCCTTTGTCCCAAAAAATCCACTTAAACCGAAAATAACTATTTTCATTCTAAAGAAAAATACAATTTTTTATATTTTCTTGATAGTGCAGACAGGCTATTTTCCCTAAGATATTTCCTGCATTCACTCACCAGTTTCTTGTAATTTTCAGGCGCTATTGCTTCTTTAATTACTTTAGGATAATCATTTTCAGTTTTGGCAATTCTTAGACATCCAAATTTCTTGGCAATTTCATTAAAATACTGAATATTGCTTGCAATTACAGGCTTCTCTGCAGCCATTGCATGGGCAAAAATTCCGCTCCCAATTCCCCCTCTATAAGGGAGTAAAACCAAATCCGCTGCAGCAAAATATTTCCACCAAAGAGGGCTTTTATCAGTTATGTCGCTTATATCAAAACGGACAAATTTTTCAAAATGGTTTTCCCTGACAATTTTTTTATTTTCCTCCAGATAGTTTCTTGTTCTTTCGCTGTTTCTGTCATTAATTGCTCCGGGATTAGCAACAACAAGAATTGTTTTGCCAACCTTATCTGCCTGCTTTATAATTATGTCATGTCCATGGTCAGGAATAATGCTTCCCATAAGCAAATAAACAAATCCCGAGAGCCTGAATTCTTTCTTCATTTTTTGCTTTGAATATTTAGGTATATCTTCAATTATTCCCTGGGGAAAAACAGCTATCTTCTCTTTTGGAACAGAATATTCCCTTGATAAAATATTTTTAAAGAAGTTTGCATGCACAACAACTATATCAGAAAACCAGTTAATTACCTTATTTTGTGTTATATACAAAACTTTTCTTAAGAAAGTTTTTAGTTTATTTCCTTTAAATTTTTCTTTTTGTGAAAGAACAGTGTGCATTGTTGTGACAACCTTGCATCCGGATAAAAATAACAAAAAATACAAAAGAAAAAAAGGCAACCCATACCAACCAAGCAGGTTATATTCATGCTGGATATGGAGAAGGCCATAATTTTTAAATTCATTGAATTTTTTGAAAAGAGTTGAAGGAGAGCCTGCATAATAATTAATACTTTCTATTTCCACGCCTGAATTCTTTATATTATCCACAAGAGTAACAGAATAACCAGAAATTCCTTTTTCTGATTCTCTGCTTGGATAAACCATAGCAATTCGCATTTTATTCAGAATCTATAATTTCCTTTATTTTATCTAATCTTTGTTTTGATAATTTTTCAGAATCTTTTTCAAGAAGTTTGCTTTTCCAGTAATCAATTGTTTTTTTCAGCCCTTCTTCAGGAGAAACCAACTGCTTCCATCCAAGAACTCTTCCTGCTTTTGAAGGATTAAGCACAAGATAAGGCTGGTCAGAGGTTAGGGGCCTTTTTGGATATCCCGGAGGATACTCTCCAAAATGCAGTTTATTCAGAGGAAATCCGAGAATCTCTGCAATCTTTAAAGTCCATTCTTTATTAGTATAACCCCTTCCCCCTGCAATGTTGAACACTCCTCCTTTAACCCCTGGATTTTCCATAGCAAGGATGTAAGAATTAACATGGTCATCAACATACATATAATCTCTGACAGAATCAGGCGCGCCTACATAAATATCCTTTCCATCAAGCATTTCTGTTATAATATATTCTGTAAAGAAACTATTATCATATTTTCTCCCAAAGGTATTTGAATTTCTCAAAAGAACTGCATTGAAATTATAAACTTTGAAAAGCATCCGTATATACATGTCCATAGATGCTTTAGCCACTGCATATGGGCTTGAAGGCTCTAATCTCAAATCTTCTGTAGAAGGGCTTGGTTCCTGCATTCCATAAACCTCTGCTGTAGAAGCAATAACCATTCTTACTTTTTCAGGCCCGTATAAATCTCTGAGTGATTCAGCAACATTAACTGTTCCAAGAAAAGTATTTTTTTGATAACTAAATGGGTGCTCAAAACTTAATCTGACAGGGGAGAGGGCTGCAAGATGAATAACATAATCAGGAGATACTTTCTTTATGGCTTCTCTGACAGAGAAATAATCTGTTGTGTCGCAGGTAATAAGAGTAATCCTGCTTCTTATTTCCTCCAAACATCTTAAATCCCTTCCAACAACATGCCTTATAAAACCATAAACATCATATCCTCTTTGAACAAGTTTTTTCGCGAGTTCTGCACCTATAAAGCCGGTTATTCCTGTAATAAGGACTCTCTTCTTTCCTAATTCCATCAAATTAGAGATAAGGAGGTATTTAATAAATTTATTGTAATGCAGTTGGGGGTTTAAAAACAACAATCTTTAAAAAGAATTAATTTTGAATAAATTAGAAAATAAAACAGTCAATGCTGCACCTGTTGCACCCAAATTAAATGTTTTCGGATTTACTAGTAATAATATCACAATTATAAAAAAGCCAAAGTTTATAAGATTTATAATAGCTGCAAGTTTAAAATAACCCATCCCAGTTATAACATTCCCATAAGGCATATTTAAAACCATAATGAACATTGCTATTGTAATTATAGACATAATATTTATAGAGGGAATATATCGATGTCCTAAGATAACTTTTACAATTGCTCCAGAATAAATTGCCAACAAAATAACAACAGGCATAATGAACAAAAAACTAACTCTTTCAAACTTGTTAATCCTATTTCTTATATATTGAAAATCACCGTTAGCAACTGCTTTTGAAAAAAGTGGGAAAAAAAGCAAACCTACACTATTAGCAATCATAAGTACGAAACCACCAATGCGGTATCCAGCTGTATAATAACCAACTTCCTCTGAGCAGGTAAAAAATTGTAGAACAACCTTATCAAAATAAGCAATAACATTTGTTGACATTCCTATAATTAGTACTAGTGATGCTATTTTAATATACTGCTTTGCAAGTTCTCTATCAAACCCTGAATGCGGATAATCCTTAAATAAATAAATAATGATTGGTATAATTAAAATTGTAGAAACTAAATTACCTAATACCAAAGCAACTGCCCTAAAACCAAGCAATACAACAATTATTCTTAATACTTGATAAACAAGTGTTCCGATAAAATTAGGAATATCTTGCTTTGCTTGTTCAATTCTCCCAGCGAAAGTTGTTTTAGGAATAAATAGTAACTGTTGAATAGTGATAGAAATAAGCATTATTAAAATAACATATTCATGTACTTGACTTTCAAATTTAGTATGAACTACATACTTCTGAAATAAAAATATTCCCAGAACTATTAAAAAGAACAATCCAGTAGTAATTGATTTTAATACTGTGTAAGTAGAAATACATTTCCCTAAATCTTTTCCCTCAGACACTAACTTTATATGAGCCGTACCAATTCCCAAATCAGCGATAAACATAAACATTGAAACATAAGCCAAACCAAATGCAACTGTGCCTAAAACTGTTGGTCCTGCAATCCTTGCTACAACAATGCTTGCAGCAATCGTGATGAATTGAATTAGGATTTTTGAACCGTAACTTAGAATGAGTTTCTGTGCAATCATACTTTTATTTTTGGATCACCTTTATTACTTTTGCTGGGACACCGCCAACCATAGTATATGGAGGAACATCTTTTGTAACAGCACTGTTTGGAGCCACTACAGAATGGTGGCAAATGGTAATTCCAGGATATATAGTACAGTTCCCACCGATATATACATTATTTGCGATAACAATCGGAGCTGTAGGACGATAATTTTTATCGTCTTCCCGAGATAATGGAATACTATTCAAACA
>CAYYME010000011.1:0-16117 GCA_964473005.1 Candidatus Woesearchaeota archaeon
CAAAAAGTTTATAAACTAAATTTTTTATTAATCAATATTAAAAATTCTGTAAAAGAATTTTAGATTGTAACATGGCTAAAGAAAAACCAAACATGAACATCGTGTTCGTAGGGCACGTCGACGCTGGAAAATCAACCATAGTCGGACAGCTGTTGTTCCAGTCAGGACTTGTTTCTGAACAGGAAATGAAAAAATTAAAAACAGAGGCTGAAAAGCACGGCAAAGTCGGTTTTGAGTTTGCTTATATTATGGACAAAATTAAAGAGGAAAGAGAAAGGGGGGTTACTATTGATTTGGCTTACAGAAAACTTATGACGCAGAAATGGCAGATAACAATTATTGATGCTCCAGGGCACAGGGATTTTGTCAAGAATATGATTACTGGTGCTTCACAGGCAGACGCTGCTTTCCTTGTTATTGCTGCGCCAGCAGGAGTTCAGCTACAAACAACAGAACACTTATGGCTTTTGAGAACAATGGGTGTTAAGAATGTCTGTGTTGCTATTAGTAAAATGGATGCTGTTGAATATAAAGAAGACAGATTCAATAAAGTCAAGGCAGATGTTTCTGTATTGCTGAATCAGGTTGGAATTAAGGCTGACCAGACCACATTTATTGCATGCTCTGGCTTGAAAAATGACAATATTACAAAAAAATCTGATAATATGGCATGGTATAAAGGACCGACACTCTTAGAGCAGTTTGATTTGTTCCCTGCTCCTGAGCTGCCTACTAATTTGCCGATGAGAATGCCTGTTCAGGATGTTTATGAAATTACAGGAATTGGAACTGTTCCTGTTGGGAAAATTGAAACAGGTATTATGAAAGTCGGGCAAAAAATTAAAGTACTTCCGGGAAGAACAGGAAAAGGAGTTGAAGGTGAAATTAAAACTATTGAAATGCACCATGAAACACTTCCAGAAGCAACTGCAGGAGACAATGTCGGAATAAACATAAGAGGAGTTGGAAAGAAAGATATTGCAAGAGGAGATGTTATCTGCGACGCTACAAAGCCTGTTCCGGTAGTTGAGGAGTTTATTGCTATGGTAACTGTAATTAATCACCCGACTGTATTAGCCAAGGGATACACGCCTGTTTTCCATATTCACACAGCGCAGGTTCCATGTCAGTTTGTTGAACTAATTGCACAATATGACCCAAAAACAATGCAGGTTATAAAAGAAAATCCGGACTTCTTAAAGAATAATGATATTGCAAAAGTAAGAATAAAACCACAGGGAAATCTTTGTCTGGAAACCCAGAAAGATAACCCATACACTTCAAGATTTGCTGTAAGAGACGCAGGTGCAACAGTTGCTGCAGGTTTCTGTGTGGAGATTGTGAAGAAGAAAGTTTAAGAAAAGGAGATTATTGTGGCAGTTCTTTTTTTGATATAAATTAGAGTTAAAAGCAAAAGAATAATTCTATTTTTCATCTCAATAATTCTTAAATAGTTCCTGATATTTGTTTATTTATGCTTGGTGAAATGCTGTCAAAATCTGAAATTGAGGAGAATCTCTGTGGAAAAGGAGACTATGTGCAGATTGATTACCTTGACAGGCTGCTGAAAGAGAAATTTCCTAGAGACACAAAAAAATTCATTTATTTAAAGCTCGCCGAAATTCACGAGGGGCTAGGGATGCTTAACGAAGCGGCGAAGATGCACGAAGGAATTGCCGCAATATCTGTAACTTTCTCAGAAAAAATAAAAACATTTGTAAAAGCAACAGAACTTTACATCAAGGCAGGGTTTTTTGACAAAGCAGATTATGCAATGAAAAATGCAATGGCTGAAGCAAATGCTGTGGAGAGGAATGAAATTTACATTGCTATAAAGAATTTCTATAAAAGGCAGGCAGAGGCATATGAAAAAGAGCTGAGAAGGAACAACGCAGCAAGGATTTATGAAAAGCTTCTGGAAATGAATATCAGCACTATTGAGAGAAAAGAAATCAAGGAAAAACTTCTGAAGTTATATGAAAAGCTGGGAAAATTAAAGGAATTTAATCTCTTAAAGAAGTTTGAAGAAAGAGAATCTTAAGAAGCATGTATTCTGTCATCCTGCACTAAAATCTTTTTAATATCTTTTATTTCCTCTGCAAGAGATTCCAAATTTTTCAACTGTTTTGCCATCAAAAACAGATTGTGCCCCTTGATTTTTTCACGGGAATATCCTCTGCTCCGGAGAATCTTTTCAGATTCTGAATTTTTCATCATAGGATAAGCAATAATTCCGAGGCAGGCAATTCCGTCCTTGCTATAAATCCCTATTTTAGCAACATTCAGAAAAGGACACCACTCTGTATTCAGTGTCTGTGCATCTGTCTCTGTCCTGGGCTTTATGAAAATAAAAGAGCTATATGCTGCAGGAGAAACAAGCCAATCCAGGTTAGTTCTCTCAAAAAGATTGTCTATTTTTCCTGCATATTCCAGTCTCGTCTCCTTGTTCTCAAGAGAAGGAAGATAGTCATCCATATGAAGAAAAGACCTAATAAAATTATAAATATTTATGTGCTCAGGCAATTAATTTTCTATTAAGAAACCTTTAAAAACCCCCCCTGATTTTAGTATAAGTTAGAAAGATATCGTAGATTATTATTAATCACAATCACCATTAATTTCAGATTCATGTTTGTCTTTGGAAGTGAACTGACATAGTCAGATATTTTTCTATAAATTGTCTCGCTTTGCTCGAGATTGATAAGTTACGAAAACGAAAAATCTGTTAGCAATAACAAAGTTTAAGCATATATTAATAAGCGAGTGAAACGAGCGAAAATTAAATTAAACAAAACAAGGAGAAAAAATGGCAAAAATAAGTCCTGTATCAATAAAATACATGATACACGTGAATTTCAGGGCTGAAGGAGCTTTGGAAAAACCAGATGTAATCGGAGCTATCTTCGGACAGACAGAAGGGCTGCTCGGAGCTGATTTGGAAATGAGGGAACTGCAGAAAGAAGGGAAAATCGGAAGAATAGAAGTTGAGCTGGAGAGAAAAGACAGAATGACTACCGGCACAATAAAAGTTCCGACTGCGCTCGACCAGTCAGAAACCACATTAATTGCGGCTGCTATTGAGACAATAGAAAGAATCGGCCCATGCGATGCGCAGATGGAAGTTGAAAGAATAGAGGATGTCAGAGGAAGCAAGAGAGATTATATCATAGAAAGGGCAAAAAAATTAATGCAGGAGATTAAAGGATCCACAGATTCCAGGGAAATTTCAAATGAAATTAAGGATTCAGCAAAGACTGCAGGCATAGAAGAATACGGCACAGAAAAACTCCCGTGCGGAAACATTTCAGGAAAAGAAATTATTGTCGTGGAAGGAAGGGCAGATGTGATGAATCTGCTGAGAAACGGGGTTAATAATGTAATCGCCATGAACGGAACAAAACTTCCGGATTCTATCAGAGAATTGGGCGAGGAAAAAGAGCTAACTCTCTTTATTGACGGCGACAGGGGCGGAAAACTGATAGCACAGAATGTAACTGACAATGCAAGAATCAGATATATTGCTGCTGCTCCTGACGGAAAAGAAGTTGAAGAACTCACAGGAAAAGAAATTTTCTCAAATTTGAGGAAAAGAATCCCTTCTGAAGAATTTTTTCAGAGAGGGAATTTTAGAAGAAGCGAAGAACAAAAACCAGCCAGGCAGGAGATAAAAGAAGCAGAGAAAGAAAAGCTCAGGAATGTTCTGGACAAAACCAGGGGAACAGGAAAAGCAGTTCTTCTGGATAAATCTCTTGATGAAATCAAGACTGTTTCGCTGAAAGGAATCGGCGGAAGCCTGAAAAGAATGAAACAAAGCCCGTATGCAATTGTAATTGACGGAACTGCAACAACCCCTATTATAAAAGCTGCTGAAGAAATGAATTCACAATTGATAGTTGCCAAGAATTTTGCAACTACAGATACTAATATCAAATTATTGAGCTTGTAATTTTTAAAACACAGGGAGTCAATCCCCTGTGTCTTTTATTTTTTAACCCAACGAAAAGTTTCACCACCTGTTCCTGACACTTAGTTCTAAGGATGTAACTATTAAATTACGACAGATAGTAAACTTTATAAACGAGATAATATGGATATAAATACAGAAAAAATTTCTGTGCAATTAAATAAAATGAAAATCAAAATGAACACTAAGAACCTTTTGGTTTCTTTTTGTGCACTTGCAGCTATTTTATTTTTAGTTGCTGGTGTTAGTGCAGCTCCAAGCGAATTGGCTACAATTAATTCTGTTGAAGTTGACGGAATGGATGTCAGCGGAAATGACATTGCAGTTATTGCAGGTGAAACAATCTCTATAAAGATTGCTTTTACTGCTTTAGAAAACGCATCTAATGTCAAGATTGAAGCAGAAGTTGAAGGCAAAAAAGTCAGTGTTGATGAGACAATCGGTCCTTTCGATGTTGAAGAAGGGAAAAGATATGTCAGAACTCTGAGTGTAAAACTTCCATATGAACTTAAGGATCAGGTCAGTGATGATGTAATCCTTAACATAAAATTATGGAACGGGGATTTCAGAACAGTATATGACGACATTACTTTGAGAATTCAGAGAGAGTCATACAAAGCAGGCATTATGTCAATCAGTGCAGAACAAAGTGTTAAAGCAGGGGAAATTTTCCCTGTTGATGTTGTTCTGAAAAACACAGGTTACAATGACCTTGATGATTTGTATGTAACACTGAGAATACCTGAACTTGGAATTGAGAAGACATCTTATTTCGGAGATATTGTTGCTGTGGAAGAAGACGATGATGAGGATTATGTAAGAGGAAGATTCTACGTGAGTGTTCCTTATAGCACTCCATCCGGAACTTACACAATTGAAGTTGAAGCAACAAACGATGACTTGAATGTCTTAAAATCAAGACAGATTATTGTGGGCAATGATTTCCCAAGCAATGTTATTGTAACAAGCAGCACAAATAAGATAGTTTCAGCAGGCGAGGAAAGCCAGTACAGCTTACTTCTTGTAAACCCTACAAATCAATTGAAGGTTTACAGAATTGTTACTGAACCTGCATGTGGTGAAGCTAACTGCAACTTATTGGTAAGTGCAGACAGTGCTGTTGTTGCTGTTCCAGCAGGATTAAGCAAATCAGTTACAATTAACGCAGTTGCTCAGAAAGAAGGGGAATATGTTTTCAATGTTAATGTATTTTCCGGAGAAAAGCTTGAGCAGGTTGTTTCCTTTAGCTTAACAGCAGAAGGAAGAGCAACAAGCCCAGTCGCTGTTCTGACAATTGTTCTGGCAATAATTTTTGTTGTATTGCTGGTTGTCCTGATTGTACTGCTCGGAAAGAAACCTCAGAAAGCTGAAGAATTCGGAGAAAGTTATTACTAATTCCCTTTTTCATTTTTTTATTTATTTAGTAACTTTCTCTTTTCTTCCAAAGAAGAATGAAAGCCCGCAGGGAAACGAGGACTTTTTTATAATAATTAGAGATGAAGTAAAATGAATGAAAAAGAACATAAGAAAATTGAGAAATTAGAAAAATCGTTACTTCCTTTTGTAGCTGGTGTAATAGTATCAAGCTTACTAGTATATGGGGTTGTTGGAATGAGATATGTGAATATAATCAGATATAATCATCTCTTTCTAAAAGAAACTAACCATCTCCCAACAAAGCAAGATACAATTAATTTTTATCAAGCTCATGATTTACAAGATTACATAATTGATGGAAATCCAATTCCTCTTATTCCTTTTTCATATAAAGAAATTAAAAGGGTTGTGAAAGAAGAAAAGTAAAATGAATCCAACAGATATAAATCAAGATTTGCTATCCAAGGGATTTGCAGAAGTATTTGATGATAATACTGAAGATTATAAACTTACAAAAGATAATCAATTAAAAGGGGAAAGCAAAAGGATTGAAGTAAGAAGCAATGAAGATTTAGCAAAGAATATCTTTAATTATTATTCCAGAGGAGCTAATTAAGATGAAACCCTTAACTAAAATAAAAGAATTTGTAAAGGGATATTTGTTTAATAAAGTGCAAAAAAGAAATTTGTTGTTAGCACGAGGATTTGTAGAAGGGTGTTATAATAGTAAAGATGATTATGAATATATAAATGGAAGTAAAGTAAAGGATAATAATATAAAAAGAGAGGGAATTGAAAAGAAAATTGAAGAAGAACAAACTGAACAGATTATAAATTTTGCAGGAATGCTTTGCTAAAAAATGAAACTCCTAACCAAAATAGCAGGAATTGGAGCATTGGCGCTTGTTATTCTTACAGGATGCAGAAAGACTTATATAACTGATAAAGAAATCATAGCTTATAATGAACTTCTTTCCACACCAATGGTTGTTTATACTGACACTGCTAAAATAAAATATTATGCCCCTTTTACATATTCTGTCCTATTTCCAGCGAGAGGAAAAGATGTTACAAGAATGAGCGTATCAAAAGCAAAGCCATCTTATCTTGGAGGGAGAAGCATTAAATACAGCCATTTTCCAGAGGAATTTTCAATTTATAATCCAAAAGATTCTGCGATGATGAAAAGAGGAAGAGAAGATTTTGATAAGCACCTGCATGAAATTGATTCAATTAATAATTTAGAATAAAACAGAAAAAAAAATGGAAAAAGATAGAAAATATTCTTATAGAAAGCGTCTTTATGGCTTCTCAGAACCAAAAATAAAAAATCCCACAAGTTTAATTTCAACTATTAAAAAATATCATATTGATTTTCCACAAGAGGAATTTAATACAAAAGTAAGTGAAATTTTAAAAAAGGGCAATCTTCCTATAAAAGAAAGGACATTAAAAGATATAATAATGTGGGATATTCTGGATAAAAAAGGATTATTATCTCCAGAAAGAATAGCTAGGATATTAAATTATAATTCTAGCTGGGAAAAACCAATTGAAGATTTTATGCGTGAAAGAAAATATGTGTGTGTAGAAAGCAATGGAGAGAGAATCTATTTTCCTCCTACTCAACAAACCTCACAAAAATAAATCCTGCTATTTCTCTTTTTAATCTGAATTTATTGTCTTTTCTCTGAATCACAGCCAGAGATTGTTCATATCTTGAACCAACAGGAGCCACTAAAATCCCTTTATCTTTCAGCTGATTGAGGATTTTATCGGGAACTTTTTCACATCCGGCACTTATTAATATCCTGTCAAAAGGTGCTGCTTCTTCAAGCCCCTCTCTTCCGTTTTTGTTATAGATTTTAATAGTTTCATACTCTTTTAGATTTTCAATTGACTTTTCTGCCAGGCTTTTTATAATCTCCACGCCATAAACTTTTCCTTTTTTTCCGATTAATTCTGATATCAAAGCCAAAACATATCCGCATCCAGAGCCTATTTCCAGAACTTTCTGGGCTTTTTTTAAATCAAGAAGAGAAAGCATAGTTGCAATTGTATATGGCTGGGAAATTGTCTGCCCCTCCCCAATTCTAAGGGCATTGTCTTCATATGCCCTGTTCTTCAAATCTTCAGGAACAAACTCCTCTCTTTTAACTTCTGAAAAAGCATTTAAGATTTTTTTTGAAAATCCTTTCTCTTTCAAACTTTGGAGGAGCTGTTGTTTATTCATGTTAAATCTTCAGACTAATTATCTTGCTAATTCTATCAGACATTATGCGAAGCGACTGCGTCGGCGAGCATCCAACTTGTTGGTGCATGACTATATTTTTAAACTTATAATTTTGCTTATTCCATCATGCATCGAAACTCCGTAAAGAGTTGTTGCATTTGAAATTACCTCATCATTGTGTGTTATCACAATATACTGCCCTTTTGCCATGTATTTTTTCAAGAGCATTGCAAGCCTCTCTGAGTTTCTCTTGTCAAGAGCAGCATCAATTTCATCCAGGATATAAAAGCAATACGGGTTTAATTCCTGAATTGCAAAAATCAGGGAGAGCGCAACCAGAACCTGCTCTCCTCCTGAAAGAGATTTCACATCAAAATACTTTCCGTGCCCTGTCTTGACTGTTATGCTGACTCCGCCTTCAAAAGGCTCGCTGTTATTTTCCAGCTCAAGATAAACCTGCCCTTTCACGCTCAACTGCGAAAAATTTCTGGAGAAGATTTCGTTCAGTTCTTTCAGGGTTTTAAGAAATGCTTTTTTCTTTTTAATGTCAATCTCATGAATGATTTTCAGAACTCCTTCTTTTTCCTTTGCAATAATTCCTGCTTTTTCACTGACAGCGTCGTATTCTTTTTTTATTGAATCATAGACTTCAAGCGAACGAAGGTTCACAGTGCCTATTTTCGCAAGAGCATCCTGTGTTTTTGCCAGTCTTTCTGCAAGAATTTCCCTTTTTGCCCTGATTATCTGTATCCCCCCGAATTCCAAAAGCTCTGTTTCAAAATTTCCTTTGATGGCGTCAAATCTCGCCTTCTCAATTTTCAGGTTATTGCTTTCCTGCTCTGTATTATAGATGGAGTTCTGCCTTTTTGAAAGCTCAAATTCGTTTTCCCTTATTTTTTTCTGAAGCAAATCTTTTTCTGCAATTAATTTCTGGAATTTTCTGCTCAGTTCTTCTTCCTGCTGCCTTTTTCCTGCAAGAATCTTTTCTTTCTGTTTTATCTCCTTTTCAAGAGAGGCAAATTCTTCATTAATATCCAACTCTTCCCTCATCAGCTGCTTCAGGGAAATTCTGGAACGTTCCAACTCTCTCTGCTTAAAGGCGATTTCTGAATCAATATTTTCTTCTGTCCTGAGGGAAATCTCCTGAATTTCAATCCTTGCTGTTTCATATCTCTGCTCAACATTTGAACTCTCGCTGAATTTCTGCTCAAGGTTTTTCCTGATTTTATCAAGTTCAGAAATCTCTCTTTTGGTTTTGTCTATTTTTTCCTGAAGAAGTTTAATCTGCTCTTTTTTCTCATTTATTCCTGAGATTTTCAGCAAATCAGATTCCCTCTTCAGAATCTCAGAATTAATCTGCTCTGTTTCCTGCTTGAGCACCTCTCTTTTCTTGTAGATTTCACCAAGCTCTTTGTCAGACTCCCTGATTTGCTTCTGCAGTTTATCCATATACGGCGCAAGCTCTTTATTTATGTCATGAACATGTGATTCTGTTATTCTGCTCTTGCAGACAGGGCACACATCCATTCTTGAGATTTTTTCAATAAGTTTATTCTGCTTTTCAATTTCATTCTCGCTTACAGACGAAATTCTCTCAAGTTCTATTTCTCTTTTATTCAGATTTTCCAGAAACTCTTTTTTTTCAGCCAGGGAAAACTTAAGCCTGCTGAGTTTATCCCCGCTGTCCTGCCTGTCAAACATTTCTCCGTATGAGGATTTAATCTGCCTGAGCAAAAACTCTGATTCGCTGACATAATTCTGAAGAAGGGAAGTTTTATCCTGAATTCTTTCTTTTGCTGATTTAATTTCTGATTTAAGCGTGTAAAATTTTTTTCTCTGCTCTTCCAGCTTTTCCAGTTCCTGTTTTTTTAATTCAATTTCCCTTTCTTTCACGCCCATTCTTGAACTCTTTGCGCCTTTCTTGCCCAGCTCTTTTATAGAATCTTCGTTATCTTCAATAATTTCCTGAATTTCCTGCTTTTGTTTTGATATCTGGGAAAGTTTGTTTTCATAATTTTCCAGACGCACATTCAGTCCTGCAAGTTCTGCCCTGATATTTGCTATTTCCTGATTTAATTTTTCCTGTTCCAGCCCTGTTGATTCCTGTATTGTGGAAGTGATAGAATTAATTTTTGATTCAAAACCATTTATCTCTGTCTTAATCGCGAGAACATCTTTCTTTATTTTTCCTATTTCTTTGTTTTTATTTTCTATTTCAAGAACAATTCTCTCTGATTCTTTTTTTGCCGCTGACAAGTCATAATTTATTATGCTAGCCCTGAAAATTCTGACTTCTTTCTCCAGTTTCTTGAATTTGAGTGCCTGCTGTCTCTCTTTTTCCAGATTGTTAAGATAGATTGTTCTTTCCCTCAGAATTGCCGAGACTTCCTTTAATTTCTCCTCGGTTTTCCCAAGTTCTTTCAGGGATTTTTCTTTTCTGGATTCATAGATTGAGATTCCTGAAACCTCTTCCACTATTTTTCGCCTGTCTTCAGGATACATTCTTACAAAATTCTGGATTTCCCCCTGAAGAATTATATTAAATCCGTTCGGGTCAAGCCCTGCCTGAGCAAGCAAACTCAAAACCTGCTGCCTGGTTTTTGTTTCTCCTTCAATTTTATAAATGCTCTGTCCGTTTCTTCTGACAATTCTCTTTATTGAAATTTCATTTTTCTCAATTGAAAAAACTCTGTCAGAATTATCAAAGATTATTTCCACAGCTGCTTCTTTTGCAGGTCCTATTTCTTTGGTTCCAAGAAAAATTAAATTTCCTGCTTTTGCAGCCCGCATGGATTTTATGCTCAGCCTTCCTAAGACAAAGCAGAGCGCGTCTGAGATGTTGCTCTTTCCAGAGCCGTTAGGGCCAAGAATTACATTTATTCCTGCTGTAAAAGGAAGTTCTGTTTTTCTCGGAAAACTCTTGAATCCGTACATCACCAGTTTTTTTATGTAGCCCATTGAAAACAACCTCCAGGTTTTTTTCGATTTTCCACTTAGTATTGAAGGGCGATTTTTTAAATTGCCTCCGATGAAAATCGCATTTAATTTAATTAAACAAGAAACTGAGGTTTTTAAGATTTTCAGGGGTAAATTATGTTAGTGGACATAATTAATCGACAAAAACAACTAATTTGATATTCTCATCTTCTTTGTTAAGATTACTATCCCAGCAGTACAAGTCCTTATGCTCTGACTCACAAAGTTTTAGCAAACCACCCCCTCTTACATAAAGAGTTTTATCCCCACCCTCATCAAAAATCGGCATTCCTATTTCATCTAAATTTTTAAACTTCTTTTTATTATTGCCAGATACTAATTGAGGGCTAAAAATAGGGGGTAAATTGTCTTTTATTTTAAATGCAAGTCCTTCAGGAGCTTTTTTATCTAAAATTATCTCCAAGTTTGGGGGTCCGAAAACAAGTACAGAGTTCTGAAATCCAAATTCCTTTTCTTTTACCTGTTTCATTAATTTTTTTACGAGATATTCATTTGGAAATTTTTCATTTCCTAAAACCAAACCAAAATTAGTGAGAATTCTCCCAACAGCTTCTTTTTCAAAAAGATTATATGCAAGGATAGCAGAATAAATATTGCTAGAGATTACTCCGTCTTTTCCAAAGGAAATCTTTTTCAGAGAAGGATTATCTCCATAATTTAATTTCACAGTTTCATTTTATCTTTGATGAAAATTATCAAAAAAAGTTTTATCTAATATACAACCCATAGTGGTTAGATAAATTAATCTTTTATAAGCATTTATATCATTTAATTGTTATAATTAGATATTAAGTTTATATTCAATATCTTATTACAAATCTTGAACCGCATTTCGGGCATTTAGCAAAAAAAGATATATATTCTCTCCATTTAGTTCTTTTCCAAGTATGCCCACATTTTAAGCATTTCATTTTCTTATTATCATAAAAATTTTTAAATTTCCAGTTTCTTCTGCTCTGCTTTTTCCTGAACTCTTTTCCATGTGCTCCAGTTTTTTCTGAATATTCCGCTGTCTTTGTGCTTGACAGAATGATTTTCCAGAAATTTGGTTGTCAGGGGGTCTGAACAATAGCCTGAACCGACTTCTTTTCCGTATTTATTCTTAAGATCACCCATTTCTTTTTCCCTGACGCACTTTGCAAGAATAGAGGCTGCAGATACAGAAGCATGATTTCTGTCTGCCTTGTGCTCGCAGACAATTTCAAGATTTGACAAATCCTCTATTTTTGTTTTCAAAAAATCCCTCCAGTTGCCTATGTTTCTCGAGGGACAATCAACTATAACTTTTATCTGCTTATAGCCCTTGTTTATCCTGTTGATTATCTCTGCTGTTTTTAATGCCTCTATCAGATTCAGATTTGTTCCGTGGTCCTGCCTTCCGTTTATTTCTTCAGGATATGCCAAAACAACCTCAAATGTCTCTGCTTCCTCCCTGATTTTCTCAGCAAGAAATTCTCTTCTCTTATGCGTCAGCTGTTTGGAATCTTTTACACCCATTTTCTTGAATTTTGCTGCTGTTTTCTCGTCTATAAGACAGCCTGCAAGAACCATGGGTCCGATTACAGGGCCTCTTCCGGCATCATCAATTCCAAGTTCTAACATGGCTAAAGGAAAAACTATTTATATAAAAAGTTTGTTGTGGTGTTGTATGCAGCCCGTATCGCATAATGGTATTGCACACGCTTGGAGAGCGTGGCCCTTCGGGGCTCCCAGGTTCGATTCCTGGTGCGGGCGTTGCCCGGATGGCAGAGCGGCAATTGCAACGGTCTCGAAAATGTGGGGCACCAAAGTTCCCCGACAATCACCCCCTCCTTTAAGAGAGAAAAATCTGGAGAACCGTGTCCTTTGGACTCCCTGGTTCGAATCCAGGTCCGGGCGTTATTGGATTGAGAAAGTTTTAAAAGCAAATTTCAATATGAATTGATATAGCAGGGTAGAGGAGTCTGGAGTCCTCACTGGGCCCATAAGCGAATCCGTAGGATTCCCATTCCTACACGATTTATCGCATAGGAAACCCAGAGATCGCGTGGTTCAAATCCCGCCCCTGCTATCTGGATTTGAACAGTTCAAATCCCTGCTATTAAAATTAACATGAAAAAACAATTAAGAAAAAACTGGTGGCTCGGATTTTTTGGTTTTTTTGGATTTAATGGAATCCCTGAATTGCTTACCCAGGATTGGTTTGGAATGCTTTGGCTGTTATGGTTTATTTGGTTTATTTACTTCATTCCAGAAAAGAATAAACCTTAAAAGTCTTTGAAGTATTTTATTTATATGCCCACTTCGCATAATGGTATTGCATCGGATTGCTAACTGGAAGAACCTAGGTTCTTCTACGATAACATCTCCTAAAGACGTCGCTGACGCGATATTGAGATAAGGTAAACATCCGAGCCCTTCGGGGCCCGCAGGTTCGATTCCTGCAGTGGGCGTTTTTTACTTGCCGAAGGCAAATTAATTCTGCAGGAATTCTTGACAAAATTCAAGAGTAATTATGCTCATGAGAATACATATAGCATAGGGCGTTTTGATAAGAGATTTTATAAAATCTTCTGCCCAAATAGACCTATGAATGTTTACAAAATCTCGATTGTGATTTTTTATGATAAAAGTGACATATTGATACAAGATAGAAAAGATTTTAACATAATAAGATTTGGAGAAGAATATGGTTTCTTTGGGGGGAAAATAAAAGAAGGAGAAACCCCGGAACAAGCATTAAAAAGAGAAATAAAAGAAGAACTTAATATAAAAATTAAAGATTATGTTTTTTTTAAAAAATATGTTCAAAAATTTAAAAAATTCAATGCAATCATTGAAAGAAATGTTTTTATCGCCCCTATGCCAAATATAAAAAATCTTAAAGTAGATGAAGGAAAACCATTTATTACCCAATTTAAAAAAAGTTTTAACCTTAAGATGATGCCGGGAGATATTGATATTTTAAAAGAAATCTATCAATCATTAAACAAAAAGAGTAATTTATTCTGAAACAATTATTTTATAAACTTCTTTTCTTTCTTTTTTCTGTAAAAAGAGGAAGATGAACGCTGCAATAATTGCACTGGTTGGAATAATTTTTCTTATTGCAAATTATTTTTTATACGGCAGATTTATTGAGAAAAAAATAAAACCCACAAACAAAAAAACCCCTGCTTTTATAAATAAGGACAAGACAGATTTTTATCCTGCCAACAAATTCTTCTTGTTCGGGCATCATTTTGCGTCGATTGCAGGTGCAGGGCCGATTATAGGACCTATTTTAGCAGTGTCTTATTTCGGATGGCTGGCTGTTTCCCTGTGGATTATATTGGGCACAGTATTTATCGGAGCTGTCCATGATTATTTATCCCTGATGCTCTCTGTCAAAAATAAAGGTGAGGGAATTGCAAGAATCTCCGGAGAGAGCATAAACAAACGTTCAGGAAAAGTTTTTGCAATAATGATTTATCTGACTTTGATGCTCATTGTCACTGTTTTTTCTGCTTCTGCTGCAGACAGCATAATTGCGCAGCCAAGTTTGGTAATTCCGATAATCGCTATTTCTGTAATTGCTGTTATTTTAGGGCTGGCTGTTTATAAATTCAAGAAAAATGTTTTAATTTCAAGTTTAATTGCTCTTGCTTTTGCTTTCTTTTTTATGTGGGTAGGATATAAAGTTCCGGTGATTCTGCCTTTCTCATTAGGAATTCAGAGAGTATTCTGGATAACAATCCTGATTGGTTACGGGGCAATTGCATCTTTAATTCCTGTCTGGATATTCCTTCAACCAAGAGATTATTTAAGTGCAATTCAGTTAATTTTATTTTTAGGCCTTGGATTTGTATCTATTTTTATTGTTCAGCCTGATGTAAATATTCCTTTGATAATTAAAGGCAATTTTCCGATGTGGCCAATTTTGTTCATAACTGTGGCATGCGGTGCTGTTTCAGGATTTCACTCGCTGGTTGCCTCAGGCACGACATCAAAACAACTGGCAAGTGAAAGGCACGGAAAATTTATTGGTTACGGGGGCATGGTTGCAGAAGGATTGCTGGCTCTGTTAGTGCTATTGTTTGTCGGAAGCCTGGCCTGGAATTCCGGCTCATTAAATTTTATTGATTCCCTGAATCAGGGATGGGTTATGGCATTTGGAAACGCAGTAGGAAATGTAGTGTCAAGGCTGAACATATCTTTCCTGACATTTGCCATTGCAAGTTTAATAGGAGTATTTATGGTTAACCAGTTTATTATGACTTCTCTGGACACCTCCACAAGAATTTCAAGATTGGTAATTGCAGATACATTCAACAAAAAGATTTTCAAAAATAAATTATTCGGAGTCCTTATCACAGTAATTCCTGCCCTTATACTTGCAGTTACAAATTCCTATGCAACTATCTGGAGATTGTTTGGAACTGCAAATCAGCTGATTGCTGCAATTGCCCTGATAACTATCTCTGCTTATTTTGTCGAGCATAAAAAGCACATAAAATTCCTGATTATTCCTACTGCGTTCATGATGGTAACAACAATCGGGGCTCTTTTATACGGGCTATTCAACAAAGCAGGTTATATATTCACAGGAAATTGGGTATTGGCAATAGTTTCCCTGGTCTTAATTGTATTGGCTGTGATTGTTTCTTATGAAGGCGTTAAGGTTGTGAAAGAATACAGGAAGAGAATTTAGTCAGTTCCCGACATCACTCGTCTTTTTGTAATTAATATAAAGTTTATTAAGGATTTCCAAAAGCTGTTTTCTCTGCTCTGCAGTGCCAAGCCCTTTCCAATCAAGAACCACAAAATCAATTTCTTCTTCTGTTTTATCCATTGCTTCTCTTACCATTTCTTCTGTCAGGGGAAAAACATACCGGGGGATGACATGCGAGATTGCAACATTTGATTTTAACTGCAACTTGTTGAAATTCGGGCAGTAGTGCGGTCCTCCGATTCCGATTGCAATTTCATTGTAAGGGTTTGGTTTAAAATTCTGAATTGTTTCTAAGATGGTTTTTGCAAGAATAAATCCTGCTCTTCTGTCTTCCCATTCTGTCTGCGTAGAGCCGATTTCAATGAAGATACAGGGTTTATTAATTAAAGGACCGTGATGGGTGCATTCTAATGTAACTTTATATCTCTGTCCTAATCCTGAAGCCACCACATTTTTATCTAAATTCTCAAAAAGCTGTTTCTGGAACTGCGCAGAAGTTCTGCAGAGTTTTCCGCTTTCTCCTCCTAATTCCGCATTTCTGAAGTTGCCGGGTGCATGAACTGAAAGAGTTTTTTCTTTTTTTTCTGATTCGTGCTTTGATGCAAAAATTATAAAATCATATCTGCTGATTTTTTCCATATCAATATTTTCTGTATAGATGATTTCATCTTCAACCAGATAAAAATTAAAATTCTCCTGCGGAAACTGGGAGAGCTGGGTTGTGATATTTATTCCTGCCCTGTCTTTCTTGCTCGCGACAATTAGATACTTCTGGAACATGGTATTATTAATAATAAATTATTTAAAGATTTTTTGATGATGAAAAATATGGGTTTGAAAGTTAAGAAGAAAGGAA
>CAYYME010000012.1:0-13158 GCA_964473005.1 Candidatus Woesearchaeota archaeon
AAAAAATTATTAAAAATGAGTTTAAATAGTTTTATATCCTAAAATTTAACATCAATCTTCTTTTTCTCAGATTCTGCTATTTGAAGATATTCTCTTGCTTTTTTCCCGTATATACTAGCGAAAAATGTTCCGGGAAAGGTCTTGCACAGATTGTTATATGTAAGAATGCTGTCATTGTAATATTGTCTTGAATATGCAATTTTATCTTCTGTTGCTACAAGTTCTCTTTGTAACTCCAGAAAATTTGTGTTTGCTTTCAAATCAGGATAATTCTCTGCAATAGCAAAAATTGTTTTCAATGCAGATTCAAGTTTTCTGTCTGCTTTGACTTTTGCCTCAACACCTTTAGCACCAACCAATGCTTTTCTTGCATCTGTAACTGCTTTAATTGCGGCTTTTTCATGCTTCATATACCCCTTGACTGACTCAACCAAATTCGGAATTAAATCAGCTCTTCTTTTTAACTGAACATTAATTTGCGACAAAGAATTGTCTATTCTGTTTCCCAAAATCGCAAACCTGTTGAAATATCCCAGAAAGATAAAAACTAATAAAACCCCTACAATAATTAATACCCATATTAAAGGTGCCATAATAAGATAAAAAAAATTAGATTTATAAAGTTAATGGAATAAAAAGTAAGATGGTAAAAGTGGACAAAAAGAAGTGCATAGGCTGTGGATTGTGCACTGAACTCTGCCCTGAAGTTTTTGAAATGGGTGATGATGGAAAATCACAAGTCAGGGAAAATGCAAAAAAAGATGCAAAATGCATAAAAGAATCTATTAAAAGTTGTCCTGTTGAAGCTATTGCAGATAATATTAAACTAAGCTAATTAAATTAGATCCCTCCAACTAACAATTAAAGGTTTTGGACAAAACCTTTATTAATTCTTTTAAATTATTTAATTTATGTTAGAGAAAAAAGAGGGGGAGATTAAAAAGCCGGATTTTATAAAATGGTTTTCTGAATTAAGCAAAGATTCTGTAAAGAGTGCCGGGGGCAAGGGTGCAAATCTCGCGGAAATTTATAATTTAAAAGTTCCTGTTCCTCCCGGATTTGTAGTCACAGCACAGGCTTATGATTATTTTATTGAAAAAGCAGGGCTGAAAGAAAAAATAAAACAGCTTCTTAGCCAGATAAATTATGAAAATACAAAGCAGCTGGAAGATATTACAAAGCAGGTAAGAGAACTAATCCTAAATTCCAGATTTCCGAAAGAGATGGAGGAAGAAATTCTGGAATCTTACAAAACCCTTGACGCCAGAGAAGAGGATTTAAAGACAGCAACAAATGCACTCGACATTTTAAAAACTTCAAGAGAACCCCTGTTTGTAGCAGTAAGAAGCAGTGCAACAGCAGAAGATTTGGCAGAAGCGAGTTTTGCCGGACAGCAGGATTCTTTTGTGAATATAAGAGGAGATGAAGAATTAATAGAACATATAAAGAAATGCTTTGCTTCTCTATTCACTGCAAGGGCAACTTATTACAGACAGAAGAAAAAATTCAGGCATGAAGATGTGAGCCTCGCAGTTGTTGTCCAGCAAATGATAAACTCAGACAAATCAGGGGTAATTTTTTCAAAAGACCCTGCGCAGAAAAATGATAATGTAATAATTGAGGCTGCATGGGGGTTGGGAGAGGGAGTTGTTTCTGGAAGAATAACTCCGGACAAATATGTTATCTCCAAAGAACTGGAAATTCTGGACAAAAAAATAGCTGCAAAAAAAGTAGCAATCACCCGTGGAGAAGATGGAAAAAATATTGAAGTGAAGCTTTCAAAAGAAAAATCAGGGGCACAGGTTCTCAAAGAGCACGAGATAAAAAAACTTTCAGACATTGCAATAAAACTGGAAGAGCATTACAAAAAACCGCAGGATATAGAATTTGCAATAGAAAAAGATGAAATATTCGTTGTCCAGACCCGTCCTGTTACAACAATTGAAAAAAGAGCAGAAGAAGGAAAAGAAGTTTATGGGGAAGTCATTTTAACCGGACTCGCTGCCTCTCCGGGAATTGCTTCAGGAAAAATAAAAATAATAAAAGATATTGCAGATATTTACAAAATACAGCCGGGAGATGTTCTGGTTACAACCATGACTAATCCTGATATGGTTGTCTCCATGCAGAAATCTGTTGCAATAGTTACCGACGAAGGAGGACTGACAGCACATGCAGCGATTGTATCACGGGAAATGGGAATTCCTGCTGTTGTCGGAACACAGGAAGCAACAAGAAAATTAAAAGAGGGGGAGATTATAACTGTCGACGGTTCAACAGGAAAAATCTACAAAGGAAAAATATCAGAAACAATACAAAAAGAGATTCTGCCTGTAACTGCAGAAACAAAAACAGAAATAAAGATTATGGTTGATTTGCCGAGTTTCGCCCAGCGTGCAGCAAAAACAAAAATAAAGAAAGTGGGCTTGACGAGAATAGAAGGAATAATTGCAGAATCAGGAAAACATCCGGAATATTTCTTAAAGCAAAACAAAATTCAGGATTATGAAGATATCATTTTCAGAGGAATTAAGGGAATTGCAAAATATTTTGAGGAATTATGGATAAGAACTTCTGATATAAGGAGTGATGAATTTGGAAGTTTAGAAGGGGCGCCTGAAGACAAAGAGGCAAACCCCATGCTGGGCATGCACGGAATCAGGTATGGAATTGCAAATCCGGAAATTCTTAAAGCAGAACTAAAGGCAATGAAAAAAATTTCAGATGAGGGAAAAACAATCGGGATTATGATGCCACAGATAATTTCAGTGGATGAACTGAAAAAAGTAAAAGAGTTTCTCAAAGAGATAAACTTTACAAAAGCGAAAGTCGGAATTATGATTGAAACACCTGCAGCAGTTCAGCTAATAAGGGAATTCTGCGAAGAAGGAATTAATTTCATTTCATTCGGAACAAATGACTTAACCCAGTATATGCTTGCGCTGGACAGGGGAAACGAGAAAGTTCAGCACCTCTACAACGAAATGCATCCTGCGATTCTTTATCAGCTGGAGTATGTCATAAGAGTTTGCAGGAAAAATAAAGTTGAAACAAGCATCTGCGGGCAGGCAGGAAGCAGAAAAGAGATGGTTAAATTTCTGGTTGAAAAAGGAATTGACAGCATAAGCGTTAATGCCGATGCAGCAAAGGAAATTTCAGAATATGTTGCAGAACTTGAAAAAAGATTAATAAAAGGAACAGACAAAGAACCTCGGCAATATAATCCGGACAAAGAAGATGAATTAATTCATAAAAATAAAGTTAAGAATAAAGGTATTATTAATGAAAGTAATGATAATAAAACTGGCTTGGTAGAGGAGGAAAGCAGGTATGACTCTCAAGAAGATTTTGTCAGACCGCAGAAAATTTCCGAAGAAGAAGGGCCGGAAATAAAAGGGGCAGGCAAACTCAGACAATCCGATGAGCAGATAAAAAAAGATATTAAAACAATTGAACAGGAAAAAAAAGAATATCTAAAGGAGCATCCTGAAGAACGTGATGAAGAACCTGAATTTAAAAGCCAGAAAGAAATCAATGAAGAAGTCCTGGATATTTTCTAAATATTTATAAATTATAAAATCCTCTCAGAAAGATGAAAAAAAAGAAAAAAGCATCTGCAAAAAAAAAGAATTCTCCTGTTAAAAAAATTCCCAGGGAATCTCCCCTTCCAAAAAGTGAAGTTAAAGTGGAGCATCTGCTCATAGAAAATTTTGTATCTCTCCAGAAAGTTATGGTAAATCTCTCTTCTAAATTTGATACTCTCTCCAGCAGGATATCAAAACTTCTCGATGTATTTGAAATTTCTGCAAAAGCTCTTGCTGAAAAAGATTTTAATCTGGAAAAAGATACAAAAGACACTGAAAAAATTCTCAAAAGAGTGGATAATCTTTCAGAACAAAACAAAATAATCGCGAGAGGGTTGACTTTGATGAATGACAAGCTTTCTGAAGAGCCAAGAGTCTCTGCACCAAAAAGATTTCCTTCCCAGAATCCCCCAACGCAAAAGATGCCTCTAAAAGCAATTCCAGGACAAAATGTAATTCCTGTAAGCTCAGAATTTGAAGGTTATGAAAAATCAATTTCTTCCACTAAACCAGAATTCAAAAAGCTGCCAAAAATTTAGGATGCTGAATCAAACTTCTAAGTCTTTCAGAAAACTTTTTCTGCTTCAATTTACAAAAGAATTAATCAGAAGCACTGGAGCAGGAGAAATTTTCAAATTAGAACAGGTGCTGAAAGACAAGAAAGAACAGCAGAGGAAATCAGTCCAAGAAAAACAAACCAGGGAGAAAATTGACGAAATAATAAAAGAAAAAGAAAGAGAACTGGATTTTATAAAAAAAGAATCTGAAGAAAGAATTCCGATTGCCAGAAGAATTACAGGAGAAAGGAGAAATCTGCCCCCGCCAAGAAAATTTGTCTTAAGAATTCCTGAACCAAGACTTCCTGAAACATTTAATTACCTAAAACCCACCCCCACAAAAACTGAAATAAACCTTGGCAAGTTAAACCCCCTTATAAAAGACCCCCTGGTAAAAGTCATAGAGTGCAACGGTCCTGATGAGCACATTATAGTCGTGGGAAGCATGGGAACAAAACCCACAGGAATAATTCTGAACAAAGAAGAAGTGGATGATATAATAATAAGATTTTCAGATGCTTCAAAAATTCCTATTCATGAGGGTGTTTTCAAAGTGGCTACCGGAAGATTAATTTTATCTGCAATAGTCTCGGAAATTGTCGGTTCAAAATTCATAATCAAAAAGATGATGTATTATCCGGGATTTGGACCTGTTGATTAATTATTCAAATAAATCGTTTGGATTATTTAGTATATAATTAAGTAATATTTTTAGTTAACTTTAACATCTGCCACCATAATAATCATTTATTATCCTCTTAAGTAATTTACACCTCATTAACCAATATCTTCTGCCACAATAACAAATATCTTTTCAGTTATATCTGCTAAATAGGGCAATATATTAACTTCAACACCACATTAACAGAAATTATTAATATTCCCCTTTCCCAATCTCAACCTGTTCAGGAATTATCTTCTCAGCCAGAATAGTTTTGACAATTTCTTTTTTCCACCTGATTATATCTGCTTCCATTTGCAATTTAAGAATACTTTCATCTTGAGGGTAATCATAAGAATATTCTATTTTATATCCTCCAAATTCATATCCCCTAATTAATCTCCTGTTAAAAATTTCAGAACGTATTGTTGTTACAGGACTATCTCCAAAATTCTCTGAAAGAACAGTTTTTTCTTCTTCAGTCAAAAATAATTTTTCAGGCTCTGTTTTCTGCTCTGTGATATTTAATGTTTGATTCTGTTCTGTAATATTTGATGTTTGATTCTGCTCTAGGGTGGACTCTGCTTTTCCATTTTCCAAATCAACATCAAGCAAAATAATTTCTTTTTCCTCATAAACCAGACTGATTTTTAGTTCTTTTCCTGTTCTCAGATTTAAATCAGCCAAATCAATCACTAAAATTTTTCTGCTGTTACCAAGATATTCTTCACCAAAGCCATTTTTTCGCTCACCATAATCTGTAGTAACAATAACCTGATTATTTTCAGTTTTAACCTTAATTGTATCATCAGGCAATTCCTGTGAATCTGTTCTTACGCTCTTTGGCTTTAATTCTGCACTTTGCCCTTCTTTCAGCTCATAAACAAAGGGGGAATCAGCAGAAACTTCCCCATTAATTTCTGTTTCTAATTCCATAACCACCCTGCCTGTCATTCCAAAGTTTTTAAAAAATCTTGCTATAACTCCGCCGGTAATTGGCGCAGGCTCAGATATTGGTTCTTCTGCAGCAGATGTTTCTGTCTCTTCAGCTGCAGTTTCCGTGATTTCTGTCTGCTCAACCGGTTCTATAACTTCCTCAGCAGGATTTTCTTCAGATGTGATTTGATTTTCTGTTTTGTTTTCTTCTACAATATCTACTGTTTCATTTTGTTCTGGAACATTCAATGTTTCGTTTTGCTCTGGAGTTGCAGTGGTTTCATTCTGCCCTGTAATATTTAATGTTTCGTTCTGCTCTGGGATTGGTGGGCTTGGTTCTGTCTCTCCTGATTCCTGCGAATTATAAACTTCCAAAGTAAAATAAACAGGATAAAAAATTTCAAGTACTCCCTCTTTTCCATAACCTGAACCATTTCCTGAAATAGCCTGCCCTTCCACATAAAAATTTCCTTCAACAGGTTCTTCAGAAATAAGTTCCTGCAAAGAATATTCATACTTATTTTCCCCAGATTCAAAAATTAGTTTTGAGGAAGCAGGCATAAATTCCCCTTCCTTCAAAGAAAGTTCCAGATTTCCTTTGAGAGGTTCCCCCTCCTTGTAATCTGCATGTATATTCAGAATTGCTCTTCCTGAAATTCCCTTATTAAAAACAATTCCTAAAATAAAAGCAGTCAGAAGAAAGATTCCAAGAATTATAAAAAGAATTTTCCTATATTCAATCTGTCTGTGAGGTCCTCTATATTCTGATACAACTTTTCCATCCACACGCTTGCTGTGATAAATATAGGGTCCGTAAACCTTACCGCCTTTTTCAATATATTTCTTATAAACCATTGTAAGTAACTAATTTGTAAGTAACTAATAATTAAACAAGGGAATATATTTAAAGGTTTCTCACTTACTAATTCTAATTATTGCCCGCAATTTTCAGCTTCCCAGACAGAATACCCTTCACCAGGATTTATATTTGGGGTTCCAAGAGAATCATCAACTCTTAAATAACTTATATCGTTCTCAATAATATAATCTGCAAAGGTTATAAGAAAACAACCAACTTCTGCAGAGTCGCTGAAGTTTACATAATTGCTTGTATATTCGCTTACAGCATCGCTCTTTGGAAGATTGTTACTGTCAAAATAAATATTGTTCCAGACAGAAAAGATTATTCCTGTATCCAAAGGGGAACCCAATACACATCCACCAAAGAAATCTTGCCCAAATCCGGGTTTGCAGACACAATTTGTCTGGCAGTTGTCCGGTAAAGGATCTCCGTCACACTCATTTCCGTCATCTACATCTGTCTGATTCCAGACACCATCACACGAGGTAGGCACAGCACAATCCTCAGGGCAATTTTCAAAAGTTTCTATCGCATCACACACTTCATCACCACAATAAGACCCCCCTAAACCTTCATCCAGACAGGCTGATGAGCATCCGTCACCCGAAACACTATTTCCGTCATCACACTCTTCTCCTAACTCCAAAATTCCATTCCCGCATGCAATTTCACCACCATCATCTCCCCCATCGCCGTCATCGCCATTACCACCTCCTCCAATAACACCCTTTCCAATAGAATCAATACTATCTACAATCTCTCCGACTTTCTCTTTCCCTGCACTTGTTTCATAAATCGGTGCAATTGAAATTGTTTTAATCTCCTCCAAAGTGAATAATTCATTGCTTATAGAAAATGTGAATGTCTCTGTTCCAAGCTGAGGCAGGTTTGTATTTCTTCTGACAACCACAGAATTCTCCCCATCGCCTATCACAAAGTTTATTCCAACGAGAGTTCCCTCTCCGGAATTTCTGTGGACAATAACATAAAGAGTATTACCGCTAATAGAGGCTTTTTGAATTTCTAAATTAAGGGTTATTCCTGTAAGGGAAATGTCTTCCTCCCCCTTAGATAAAATATTTTTAACAACAACCCAGACAATGCCTATCGCAACAATAGCCAGTAAAATTATCAGCAAAGTTGTAACAACTGCTGACATCCCTCTTTCATTCTTCATCTAAGTCATAATAATCAAAGATTTATAAAATTATTGTGCTGGAGTAGTTTGAGTCGGAACGACAAGCCCTTGCAAGACTAGGGTATCGTTTCCAACTGGAAATTGGGCATATCCTGCCTGCTGCAACTGAGGAACATATCCTCCTGTCTGCTGCAACTGAACAAGAATGTTGCTCATAATATCTGTGTATCCCTGCATCTGCCCTTGCTGATAAACTTTAGTTACATATCCGCTGATTGCAGGTCTCACTGCAAATGCATAAGCAACCACTAAAACAAGCAGAACAATAATCAGCACCAAAACTTTAATTGTTAGTTTAGTTCTATCTGCCATAGGTTACAGTAATTATAACAAATTTATAAATCTTTTGTAATTACAACCCCTACAATTGTAATGATATATTTCCAAAGGATATTGCTTTCTGATTGCATATATTCTGTTAAATTTAAAAATAATAAAAATATGGAGTATTATGAAAGACAGAATAACCAAAAAGAAACTTGAAAGATATTTTAAACTGACATCAACTGCATTAAATAAAGCAAAAAAAGCAATTGCAAAGGGAAAAGAGAATTATGCAAAAGAAATAATTGAAATGGTTGAGAATTATATTTCTGATGCAAAATATTTTGAGAAAAGAGGAAATCTGGTAAATGCTTTTGCTGCATTGAATTACGCACACGGCTGGCTTGATTCAGGTGTCAGGCTGGATATATTCAAAGTAAAAGATGATAGGCTGTTTACTATAAAGTAAAAGGATAAAATCAGTAAACGTTAATGCGTAACTGAAATTGTTAATAGATTAGTGAGCTAATGATTATTATTCTACTACTAACTCAATTAAAAGATAATTTTATATAACTCATATTCTTACTTTAAAACATGCCAAAAAAGGTGATTGTTCTGAGTTTGGGCGGAAGCCTTATTATTCCGGACAAAATTGATGTAAAATATTTAAAAGAATTCAGAAAAACAATTTTAAGAAATACCAACAAATACAAATTCATAATTGTTTGTGGCGGGGGAAGCATTGCAAGAAAATATATACGTGCTCTTAAAGATTCAGGATTGAACGAAATGTTTCAGAGTTTTTCAGGAATTTCAGCCACAAGAATGAATGCAAGATTCATGAACTATTTCTTTAAAAAGGAACCAGAATATGGGATTCCTCATACAATCCAAACCCTGAAAAAATACATCAGAAAAAGAGATTTTATTTTTTGCGGGGCTTTGGAATATAAGCCGCGCCAGACATCTGATTCGACTGCAGCAAATTTGGCAAAATATTTTAAGACAATTTTCATAAACCTGACAAATGTCAAAGGGCTTTACAACAAAAATCCCCTTAAATATAAAGATGCAAAATTCATTTCAAAAATTTCCTGGAGTGATTTTTACAAAATGGCAAATGCAGGCAAATATCATCCAGGACAGCATTTTGTTCTTGACCAGACAGCGGCAAAAATAATATTAAAAGAAAAAATCCCAACTTATATAATGGGCAAAGATATGAAACAGCTTGACAATATCCTGAAGGGAAAGAAGTTTAGAGGAACGATTATTAAGGGATAAAAATAAACTTTATCAAACAAATTTAATAAAACCAAAGATTTTTAAAGATTCTGAATTTAAAATAAATAAGGCTTCAGGGAGCGCCTTCAATCTACTTCGGTAGAATCCTGCAATGTGTTCCCTGTCGTTGTCGCAAGACAACG
Source organism: Candidatus Woesearchaeota archaeon (assembly GCA_964473005.1). Lineage (GTDB taxonomy): Archaea > Nanobdellota > Nanobdellia > Pacearchaeales > GW2011-AR1 > JAFCEV01. The sequence continues at coordinate 9,493 of CAYYME010000012.1, forward strand.
CAGGTTTTTTATTATGGAAAGAGTCTCTGTTTTTATTGATGGTGCAAATTTTTATCATAGTATGCAAAGCTTAAATAAAAAATATTCTGATTTTTATTTTGATTTTAAGAAATTCATAAAAAAAATAACAAAGGGTAAAAAATTAATAAATGTATATTATTTTAATGCCCCCCTAAAGCAGCAATTTAATGCGGAATCTTATACCAAACAACAGCTTCAGTTAAATCGTCTGAAAAAAGCTGGATATAATATAATTTTATGTAAAAGAAAGAAATCCACAGATAATGAAGGAAGAGATAAATCTAAGATAAAAGAGGATGATATCAGACTGGCCCTACAAATGCAGAAAGATGCTTATGAAAATAAATATGATGTTGCATATCTGTTTAGTGGAGACGGAGATTTTGCCCCTTTACCTGAATATTTAAAAGAAAAATCTAAAAAAGTCAAAGTATTTTATTTTGAGGCTACAGGTTCGTTGTCTTTATTAAAAAGCTGTGGATTTAATTGCGAGATGATTACTAAAAAGACAGTAAATAAATATTATTGCAGAGGAGATTATTGTGAATGGGAAAGAATAAAAGCAGAAAGGCAGCAAAAAAGGGGGAAAGAATAAAGTGAAACAAAATCAAATCCTTTTAACAGAAACAAATTTCAGCAAACTAAAAGATAAAATTAAAAAAGCAAAATCAGAAGGAAAAACAATTATCTATTCCTCAAAAGATGATGAATTAAACCGAAAAGTTATAGAAAAACTCCCAATTCATGCCCTATTAATCAGCCAGGCAAACAGAAAGGACTTTCAAAAGCAGAGAGATTCCGGATTCAACCAGGTTATGGCAAAAGCTGCAAAGAAGAATAATGTTGTTATTGGGATAAATCTGGATGAAATCATAGAGGCTGACAAAAAAGAAAAGGCAGAAATTTTGGCGAGGATAAAGCAGAACATAAAACTCTGCAACAAAAACAGATTAAATATGGAATTCATTTCCCCCAAGGAAAATGAAAGGGACAGCCATGATTTAAAATCCCTCGGTTTAATTCTCGGAATGCCAACCTGGATGACAAGAGAGTTGCACTAGTTAATGTAAGATATTCCTAATTATTGCGCTGCATATATAATCCTGTTCAACTTTTAAAAACATGATTTTAGCCACTAACCAAATATTTTTAATCTTCAATATCTATCTTTTTAAATGAACCTGAAAAAATTAAATGAATCTCTGAGCCCGAACGAAAAAAAAATTATTCCTTATCTTGAAGAGAAAAAAACAGAGGCAATATCAAAGAAATCAAATCTTGACAAGACTTCAGTTCTAAGGGCTCTTGAACTTTTACAAAATAAAGGAGTAATTCAGTTAAGTTTTGGAAAAAAGAAAATAGTTGAAGTGGGAATCAACGGCAGTTTATACAAAAGAAAAGGGCTTCCTGAAAGGCGGCTTTTGAATATTCTGGACAAAAAAATGGTTCTCTCCCTGAAAGAGGCGCAAAAAGAGAGCAAATTATCAGATGATGAATTCAGGGCATCAATAGGGGCACTGAAGAAAAAAGCACTGATAGAATTAAAAAACGGAAAAATAATTTTCAATGCAAACAAAGGAGAGATATCAAAAAAAAGCCTGGAGGAAAATCTCCTTGAAATTCTTCCTGCTGAATATGATTCCCTGTCTCCAGAGCAACTCCATGCTCTTAATTTCCTCCTGAACCGGCGGGACATAGTGCAGATAAAAGAAGTCACAACAGTAGCAGTTGAAATAACTGAACTTGGAAAAAAATTAATCAGAGAAGGTATAACAAGCCAGGATTTGATTGAGCAATTAACTCCTGAAATGCTGAAAAAAGATTCTTCGTGGAAAGGAAAAAAATTCCGAAGATATGACACTCTTTCAAAAATTCCTGTAATCAGCGGAGGAAAAAGACATTTTGTAAATCAGGCTGCTGATTATGCACGAAGAGTATGGACAGATATGGGTTTCAGGGAAATGAGCGGCGATATGCTTGTTAGTTCTTTCTGGAATTTTGACGCCCTGTTTACTGCACAGGACCATCCTGTAAGAGAGATGCAGGATACATTTTTCATAAATAAAGAAACAGAACTGCCTGACAAGAAAATTGTGCATGAGGTAAAAAAAAGCCATGAAGAAGGAGTCGGTGGAAGCAAAGGATGGGATTATAAATGGGATGAAGAAGAGGCAAAAAGATTAGTTTTGAGAACCCATACAACCTGCCTCTCATCGCAGACTCTTGCAAAATTAAAACCCCAGGATTTGCCTGCAAAACTCTTCGCAATAGGCAAATGCTTCAGAAATGAAACCCTGGATTGGAGCCACGGATTTGAGTTTAATCAGACAGAAGGAATTGTCATAGACAAAAATGCAAATTTCAGACATCTGCTTGGCTATTTAAAGCAATTCTTCAGGAAAATGGGCTTTGAAAAAATCAGATTCACTCCTGCATATTTCCCATATACAGAACCTTCTGTGGAAATTCACTGGTGGCATCCTGAAAAAAATATCTGGCTTGAACTTGGGGGTGCAGGAATATTCCGCCCAGAAGTCACAATTCCTCTTTTAGGCGAGGCAATCCCTGTTCTTGCATGGGGGCCTGGATTTGACAGAATCCTGATGAATTATTACAAGCTAAAAGATTTGAGAGAACTTTACAAAAATGATTTAACTAAACTAAGGGAAATGAAGTTTTGGGTGAAATGAAAATAAATGAACTTGATTTGATATTAAAACCATCAAAAATAGAAGGAATAGGAGTATTTGCAAATAGGAATTTACCTAAAGGGATAATAGTTCCGTGGGATAAAAAAGAAAGAAAAATAAGTATCAAAAAAGCGAAAAAAAATAAAAGATTATATGAAAAATGCGAAGGATTTGGGGTAGAAAAAGAAAAATATTATATATGTCCGCAAAATTTCTTAAAAATGTCTGTTATATGGTTCCTTAATCACTCCATAAAACCTAATATGAAAAAAACCAAAAGAGGATTTATTAGTACAAGAAAAATCAGGAAAGGGAAAGAATTGACAGTAGATTACAGAAGGTTGGATAAGGAAGTAGATAACTCAAACTATATGGGTAAAAAATTTTAAAATGGCAGTTATAAATCTTAACAAAAAGCAATTTGAAAAAGAAATAGGAAAGCTTGACGAGAAAATGAAAGACAGAATTGCTATGTTTGGGACTCCGCTTGAAGCAGTTACAGACGAGGAAATCCAGATTGAAGTTTTTCCGAATCGTCCTGACTTGCTGTCTTTTCAGGGATTCAAACGTTCTTTTCTTGCTTTTTTAGGAAGAAAAACAGGATTGAAAAAATATTTTGTGAATAAACCAAAAAAAGATTATCAGGTAATTATTGACTCTTCTGTAAAAAATGTCCGTCCTTACACTGCCTGTGCAATTGTAGAAGGGCTGGAATTAAATGAAGAAAAAATAAAAGAAATTATAGAAATTCAGGAAAAACTGCACATCACTATCGGAAGAAAAAGAAAAAAAGCCGCAATAGGAATTTACCCGCTGGAAAAAATAAAACTGCCAATAACTTTTAGGGCGCTTGAGCCTGATAAAATAAAGTTTATTCCTCTTGAATCTAAAAAAGAAATGCTATCTGACAGTGTGTATGGTTTTATAAATCAATACAATATAATTCTTAGGAGGT
>CAYYME010000012.1:13168-15090 GCA_964473005.1 Candidatus Woesearchaeota archaeon
GAATCTAAAAAAGAAATGTCCGGACTTCAGATTCTCCAAAAGCACCCGGCAGGACAGGAATATGCACACCTTCTGACAGGAAAAGAAAAGTTTCCTGTATTCATAGATGCAGGTAATAATATTCTCAGTATGCCGCCTATAATTAATTCAAAACTTACAGGAAAAATAACAGAAGAAACAAAAGGCGTTTTTGTGGAATGTTCAGGATTTGATTTTGAAATTCTGAAAAAATGTTTGAATATAATTGTAACAAATTTCGCTGATATGGACGGAAAAATTTATCAAATGAGTTTGGAATTTCCAAAAGAGAAATATAAAATCTGGAAAAGCAAAAAAGAAACAACACCTGATTTACAGCCAGAAAAAATGAAAATAAGATTAGAAGAGGCAAATAAATTGCTTGGTTTGGAATTAAAAGAAAAACAAATTAAAGAATTGCTGGGAAAAATGGGCCACAATTATAAAAAAGGATATGCTGAAATTCCTGCATGGAGAACAGACATCCTGCATGAAGTTGATTTAATAGAGGACATTGCAATTGCTTACGGCTATGAGAATTTTATCCCTGAAATTCCCTGCATATCCACAACAGGAGAGGAAGATTCAAAAGAAATAGTAAAAAGAAAAATCTCTGAGATTTTAACAGGACTCGGCATGCTGGAAGTTTCAAATTATCACTTAAGCAATAGAAACGAACAATTCAGAAAAATGGGAATTCCGGAAAAACAGGATAGGGGTTTTATTGAAGTTGAAGAATCAAAAACAGATTATAATCTTTTAAGAAAAAATTTATCTCCTTGTTTGCTGAAAACACTTTCAGGCAATATAGATTCAGAATATCCTCAGAAGATTTTTGAAATCGGGAAAGTATTTGAATCAGGGAAAAAAATAGAAGAATCAGAAAAACTTGCAGGAGCAATCAGCCCTGGAAATTTCACAGAAGCCAGGCAGATTATAGAATATCTCTTCAGGATGCTTGATATAAAAATAGAATTAAAAGAAAGCAGTAATTTTCCCCCGCATTTCATTGACGGAAGAGCTGCAGAGATAACTATTGATGGAAAAAATATAGGTTATATAGGAGAAATTCATCCTAAAATACTAAAGAACTGGAAAATCAAAATGCCTATAACTCTGTTTGAAATTAATCTGGAAGAGGTTTTTAGGAAGTTGGATTAAAATAGAATCCAAAGATTATTTACTAGAACCACATAGTTAACAAAAGTATACTTATCAGCATTGTTCTATTAACAAAATTCTGTTTATTATCTTCTTAATTAACTAATTCACCCAATCATCATCCAAAATAATCTTTCCCCCTCATTTCAGATTTGTTGTCCCAATTTTTCCCTATTGCATCAACAATTCTGAGCAGCTCTTTTTTTATCTCCTGCCACAATCTGTAAAAATCGTTTATAAATTTCGCATCTTTTTCTTCTGAAAACTCTAAATCAAGGTTAATCAGTTCTATCTCATTTTTTGAGAGTTGCTTATAGATTTCTGCAAGTTTTTCCCTGTCTTCGCTTCTGAGGGATTTTACAATAGAGAAAATAAACATCGGTGCATTTGCAGGATTGAGAATCACCTCTATAAATCTGAGGTAATTGGAAGATTTTTCAGCAATAAATTTTCTTATTTCCCTGAGCAGAAAATCTGTCTCATTTTCTGCAATCTTTTCTATATTAAACTCCTTATTGAGCCCATCAAAACTTGGGAGAGCATACTTAATCTGAAACTTATTATACTCTTCTTTCAGTTTTCCTAAATCAAATTTTTCCATCTTTCAGATTAAGAACAAGGTTTTATAAAACTAACGAAAGCCTCAGCTGAGAATTAATGCTCAGGTTAAGGTTATTTTTAAGGGATTAACAATGCCCTATCTGAGTGTTGGAATATTTATTTTTCAAGAACTACAGGTGGAA
>CAYYME010000013.1:0-14853 GCA_964473005.1 Candidatus Woesearchaeota archaeon
TTTGGTTCTGTTTTTGGAATAAATTTTTTAGCAGGCATTTTAATTTCTTTTGTATACAAATAATCTTTTGAATTGATTTATTTTTTGTGATGGAGGGTAAATAAAATAACCAAATTCTTCATTATTTTTTCCTATTTGTAATCCATTTAACTTTAATAATTCTAAACTCCTTTCTAAAGAACCTTGAGCAAATTCCCCTAAACTATCAGCTTCTATAATCTCTCCTTTTATTAAATTTCTTTTTATATAATCAGCCCTAATACTCATATCTCCTGCAAACCAAGCAATTGTTTCTTTTTCTTTTATTTCATGCTTGCTATATTTTCCTATTTTTGCACAATTTTCAATTTTCATCGTATTTTTATCTTCTGAGGTTTAGACATGGTGAATTTTATTTCAATATTCTTTATATTTTCCAGATCCTTCGGCATCTCTTTGACGATAGCATTATAAACTGCAAGGATATTTTCTATAATTTCCTCATCCCTCATACTCTGTTTTCCTATAGGGAGCTTTATGCTTGCCTCTTTTATTTTTATCTTCACGCTGTTGTTTATTCTGCTTTTTAGTTCATTTATTGTTTTGTCGTCGGTATTTAATACTATGCCTATCTGGGGAGAAGGCATTTTTCCTGCAGGTCCAAGGACTCTTCCAAAAGAAGTAGCAACTTTTGGCATCAGGCTTGTCTGGGAAATAAAAAAATCATATTTCTTCACCAATTTCTTAAGTCCTTTCTTGTCGGAATATTTTCTGAATTCTTCGGGAGTGATTGTATCAATGTTTTTATTTTTTGCTTCTAAAAACCCTGCGATTTTTTTGTTCTTGATATTATGGGGTGCATTTATGAATAGATTTACCTGGTTTTTCTTGATATCAAATTTTTGCAGATTTATAATTAAATCCAGTGTTTGATCAAACTTTCTTTCCTTTCCTTTCCTTAATTCTTCTAAGGCTTTTTTTAGCTGCTCTTTAATTTCCATTTTGCTATTTTACTCCTGATTTTGCACGAAGGATTTTATGGATTATGCTTCTACCACGAAATTGCTCGCCTCCCACATTATTCGCCGCAAACATAGAAATTATTCTGCAACGATATGGTTCAAACGGCTGATTTTCTATATTTCCCTGAGTTTTTAAATCTTCGGTTATATGGAATATTACAATAATCCTTATAAATTGGTTATATTTTTTCCTTCCATGGAACTGGTTGCATTGCTTTCGTCAGGAAAAGGAACCTGGGCGCAGGTTTCCGGCTTAATAAGATACGGGGAGTGGGATAAGATAATTCTTATAGGAGATGATTTTTCGTCGCAGTTTAAAGTTGAGGAAAAAAAAGATAAAACCGAATTTGTGAAAGTTGACCTGAAAAAGAGAATAATAGAACTGCGGGATGAAATCCTGCAGAAACTCAAAGGAAAGATTGACGGAACAGAAGTTGCACTGAGCGTGGCTTCCGGTGACGGAAAAGAGCACATGGCTCTGATTTCAGCTTTGATTAATCTTCCTGTCGGAATAAGATTTGCAGCTTTGACAAAAGAAGGGGTTTTGGATTTGTAAAATGGGAAAAGAATTACCTCCTAAACCAAAGTATTATCCTAATATGAATATAGAAGAACTAGTGGGATATTGTGATCTTCATTCTGAAACTCCTAGGGCATTATTTCGTAAAGATATGATTGCCCAAATGATTGATTATGCAGGAAACCCTGAAGATTATCCAACTGCAGAAGAGATGTCTAAAGCAGATATTGAATGGCAATCTTTACATGAAGAAATGAAAGCATTAGTTGATATATGCAAAAAGAAATATAGCCTAAACTAACTCTTAAATCCTCAAATAAAGCTAATTATCCAGAATATCATAAGAACAAATAACAGGAATAGGAAAAACCATGTTATAAATTTGAAAGTTTTTTCTGCTTTTTCTTTGCTTTTGGTGATTCCGAGAACAGTCAGATAAAAGAACCTTCCTCCGTCAAAAATTCCTACTGGAAGCATATTAATTAAGGCAACGGTGAAGCTAATCAGCACAAGCCACCATAATAAATTATAAATAAACCAGCCTGCTTTAAATTTAGGTTCGTAATCAATATTGGAATCTTTCAGAGAAGATACTAGATTAATGAATTTTCCCATAAGTCCTTTTCTTCCTTTGTCCATAAATCCAATACCAAGATAAGCAATATCCTTATTTTCAGGATTCTCTCCAAGTTCAATTGTATATTCTTTAGCTTCATCCTCTGTTTTTGTTTTGAGAGTTATACTATCTCCTGGAGAGTATTTGGATAATTCAATCTGAAATTCTTCAAGACTGGTTGTCTTTTCATTATTAATTTCTGTTATAGTCCCTTCAATTCCTTCATTTATTGCCGGAGCATCCTCGTATAAAAGAATAAACTGTTCAGTATTTATCTGTTCTTCCAGAAATTTTTTCGTGGCGACATAACTTCTATTTTCAGCCTGAATTTTGCTAAGCCCTGCTTCATTCACCATCTCCAGCATCTTTTCATAAGTGATATTGCTGACAGAAATATTATTTATTGCAGATATTCCCGCCACACTTACCACAGAATAAGCATAATCATCGAAGACAACTCCTGAAGGAACAAATGCAAGTGAAAAGAAAATCCACATGACTATGAAAAATAGGATTGCAATTAAGACATTCGCAAATGTCCCTGCAGACAACACAGCCATCTGGCGGAACTTGCTGCTCTTTTTCATGCTTTCTTCATCCTGCTCCACAAATGCAGCCAGAAAAACAGGAAGGAAAAAGGGAAAGAATCCAAATCCTGTTGATTTTATCTTTATACCATATCTTCTCATAAAAATTCCATGCGCAAATTCATGGGCTATGGCTATCACTGCCAGAATAATTATCCAGTATGTGAAATAAAACGGGGGAAGAAAATCTAATTTGAAAACCTGCGGAAGATAAGGAAACAGGGGCATTATCGGAGGAATTTTTATTGCTCTGACAATCTGCGGGTAGGCAATATATAAATAAACAATTTTCCCGATAAGATAAAGCACAGAAACCATCAGGATATATCCTGTAACTATTGAAATATAACTAAGGAATTTCAGGGTTTTTTGATATTTTTTACCAACTTTATCTATAATCTTCATCCCCCATTTTGTCTTATATAAAAATAAAAGCCCCTCTTTTTTGAGATTTTTTCTTTTTATGTACAGAAATATTGAAAGAAAAATTATAAACAATACCAGCAAAATAATATCAACATAAGTGGCAATTTTATCCATCTTGACTCTTTTATTTTTTCCTCCGGTTTAATTGTTTCATGTATTGGTTATATCGCATGAAAAAGTTTACTTTTTCCTTAAAGGACGAAATGCATTTCTCTTGCATTTTCTGCATTTAACTTTTCCTTTTAGAATTTTCTGCGGCTCTGCCCTGATTTTTGTCTGGCAATTTTTACAGACAAAAACATTCCTGAATATTCTGTTGTGTGCTTCCAGTATTTTAGCCATTTTATAATTTCCTCTTGTTTGGTTCTTTAGAAATGAACGAATGAGGCTCTTTAAAGTTTCCGTTTAATTATTTTTTCACCTTCAACATCCCAGTATTCCACATTTGAATTTTCTTCAAGCTGGGCTTTTATTTCTTCAGGGCACGGAACATCCAGAGTCTCAAAACTTTCCAAATCCATTATGCTTACATTATTTCCTATTGAAAGAACCTGTCCCTTTCTCTTATCTACCATAGGAACTTCCAGCCTGTCATGTCCGGGAATGACAAATACTTTTTTTTGTCCTGTGATTATTCCAACAGCCTCAATTCTGCATTTAGCATGCCCGTGTTTCCCTGTCTTGCTGACATCCATGCTTTTAACTGTGCAGGGCATTCCCTCGACAATTATATTCACACCTGCTTTTGCTTCAGTAGCATTAATAATTTTTAACACCATACTGGATAAAAAAGAGATATGTTTATAAAGATTTTTACTTAGAAAAATAAATGGCACTTCAAAAAAAAGATTTCATCGAAGTGGAATTTACAGCAAGAGTTAAGGACGGAGAAGTTTTTGATTCAAACATTAAAGAAGATATTAACAATGCAGAACTGAAATCAAAAGCAAAACCATTTATTTTCTGCTTGGGAGAAGACATGTTTCTTAGGGCAGTTGAAGATTTCTTAATTGGAAAAGATATTGGGGAATATGAACTTGCACTTCTGCCTGGGCAGGCATTTGGGAAGCGCGAGCCGAAATTTGTCCAGATGATTCCTATAAAAGTTTTTTTGCAGCAGGAACTGAATCCAATTCCCGGAATAATATTCAACTTTGACGGAAGAATTGGAAAAGTTCTGACAGTTTCAGGAGGGAGAGTTATGGTTGATTTTAACAATCCAATTGCAGGAAAAGAGGTTGTATATAAAATAAAAGTTCTGAGAAAAGTTGAGGATTTAAACGAGAAGATAAAAGCATTGAATGAATTCTTCTTCAGAAGAGACTTAAAATTTGAAATAAAAGATAAAAAGTTAATTCTTGAAGTTGAAAAGCCCATGAAAGATTTTGTTGAATTATTTAAGGAAAAATTTAAAGAACTTCTTGATTTGGAAACTGAAGTCAGGGAGAGCGAGGGAGGGAAAGAAGAAGGGAAAAAAGAGTAATTTTATATATTCCTATTAATTCATTTTTTTATGAAATTGTGCCTTTTAAAAAAGCAGGTTTTGATTTTATTGGTTTTCTCCCTATTAATTTCAATAGCATCTATAATTCACGGTATCTTTTTTGATTTGGATTTTACACAGATAAAAAGATTGACTTTGGAAGGTTTACTTTTAACTTTATTGGTGGTTTTTCCGGCAATTCTTTTTTTGGAATGGATTTTTGATTTAAACAACAGAAAGAAATTTGAAGAGTTGGAGAGGAAATTAAGGAAATTGAATTAATTAATCGCCTTTATTTCTCAGAATATTTTATTCCACCTTTCTTTGATTTATATCTCCCCATTGTTGCAAGTTTATAGTTATGTTTAACTTTTCTTAAAATAGAATTCTCATAGTTTTTTTCATCAGGAGTTTCTTCTGTTTTTATTTTATGGAATCTGAAATCATCTTGGCTAATTAATCCTTTTTTTACTGCTTCATTTTCAAAATCTTCAAATCTTTCTAAATGTCCGGGATATGAAACAAAGGCAATATCCCATGTTTCTTTAGTGCCCTCTTTCTCTTTTTTGTCTTTTAATTTTTTTAGAGTATACAAAGCATTTTCAAGAGTATTGTGGGATTTTCCCTCTACAATCATCTGACTTGGTTTTATTCCGTGTCTTCTGAGAAATTTATATATCGAATAAGATTGCCCCTCTCTTATATCCCCTTTACTTTTCCCTTTATACCCACTAATAACAAAATATCTCTCTTTCCTTAATTCTCCTTTGTGTTTCATAGCCTCTTTTGTTCTGTCTCTATCTGCTGAATACATCTTCTCATCATAATCCCAATCACCCCCTCCCGTTGGGATGATAATTGCATCTAATGTTTTTCTTTCTGTTAAAATCAAAATAGAAACTAACAATAAAACAAATCCTGCTATATGAATAAATAAAAATCTCCCCTGAAAATAACTGCCGGTTACATTTCCTGTTATTCCTCCGATTCCGATGCTAAGCAGAACTACTGAAAATAATAATGTAATGCCTCCTATACCTTTTTTCATATCAGATAAAAAAGAATATTCTATAAAAACCTATCCAACACCACAATAATTCTTATAAAGCGTGGGATTTTATTTAAAAGATGGAGGATATATATTCTTCGGGCAAAGACATGGATTCTCAGGATTTTCCTTCTGAATTATCTCCTGAACTGAGGGCAATTGACCAGGAACTTGCCGAACTTCTGAAAAAGCAGGCAGCGAAAGTTAAGGTTATCGGCGTCGGAGGTGCAGGCGGAAATTCCCTTAGCAGAATGAGGGAAATAGGAATTAAAGGAGGGGAATTAATTGCAGTAAATACTGATGCCCAGGATTTATTATATACAAATGCCGACCAGAAAATTCTTATTGGGAGAGAGCTGACACAAGGTTTGGGAGCAGGAAGCAACCCTAAAGTAGGGGAACAGGCTGCGAGAGAGTCAGAGTCAGAAATAAAAAAGAAAATTTCAGGAAGCGACATGCTTTTTATAACCTGTGGTTTGGGAGGAGGAACAGGGACAGGAGCTGCTCCTTTGATTTGCGGGCTTGCAAAAAAACAAGGAGCCTTGACAATCGGGGTTGTGACTCTTCCGTTTACAATTGAAGGAAGAAAAAGGCTGGAGAATGCCATGAATGGGCTGGAAAGAATGGAAGCAGTTGCAGATACTTTGATTGTTATACCAAATGACAAACTTCTTGAACTCGCCCCTGAACTTCCGCTGCACACAGCTTTCAAGATTGCAGATGAAATTCTGACAAATGCAGTAAAAGGAATAACAGAACTTGTGACAACAAACGGATTGGTAAATCTTGATTTTGCAGATATAAAGGCAGTGATGGTTGACGGAGGTGTTTCGCTGATAGGCATGGGAGAATCAGACAGCGCTCAGAGAGCAATAGAATCTGTGGAAAAAGCAATACAGAATCCTCTGCTTGATGTTGATATTTCAGATGCTAAAGGAGCATTGGTGAATGTTATTGGGGGCCCTAATATGAGCCTTGACGAATACAGGTTAATTATAGAAACAATCGGAAATAAACTGGACCCTGACGCAAAATTAATCGGCGGAGCACAGATTTCAGATGACATGGAAAAATCAATAAGGGTTTTGCTTATAGTCACAGGGGTGAAGAGCACGCAAATCCTCGGGCACGGAGAATCTCTGGAATCTATAAGGCACGGGGAGATAGAAGAAGAATTGGGAATTGAATTTTTTGAATAAAATGTCAAAAGAAATGGATATTGCGAAGAAAGTAATTGATGAGAGGATAGCTAAAGGAGAAGATTTTTCATTAAAAGAAGTTCAAGATGAGATATTAAGTAAGAGGGGAATTTTGAGAGTTGCTCCAACAGTCACAATCCGGGATTATTTGAAAAATTTAGAAGAGAAGGCCGTTCTCAAATATAATCCCTCTAAGGATAATTATCTCGTATTCAACGGAAAGTTAGAAATGTTGCTTAAAGAACATTATGATGCCTCTTTGAGCAAAAATTAAATAATTTTAAAAACTCCTTCTTTTTATTATAATCATGGAATTATGGAACAGAACAAAATCTTTTATGCTTAAATGCAGGCGTGTGTGGGGTGTTCTCAAAAAGCCGACTAAAGAAGAATTTGAACAGGTAACAAAAGTTTCAGCAATAGGAATAGCAATTCTCGGGGTTATAGGTTTTATCATCTCTATGATAATTGGGTTATTTTTTTAGGATGTTCGTGAGATATCCGATATCACAAATTTTATAAACCCCCCAATTTATAAATTAATATCTGCTTCTTAGATATTAAGAGGTAGCCGAGGCAAGAATGATTTTCATAATAAAAGTAACGACAAACAAGGAAGAGCGGGCAGTTGATATGATTGCCGCGCGTGCAGAGAAAAAAAATCTTAGTGTATATTCTGTTTCGCGTCCTCATGGGCTGCGAGGATATATTCTTCTTGAAACAGAAGACAGAGATTCTGCCGAAGAAGCAGTCTTCAATCTTCCGTATGTAAAAGGAATAATAGGAAAGACAATAGGATACACTGAAATAAAAAATATGATTGAACCTTCGGTAACTAGTATCACAATTAAAGACGGAGACATTGTTGAAATTCTTTCAGAGCCCTTCAAAAAAGAAAAAGCAAAAGTTTTAAGAATAGACAAACAAAAAGGAGAAGTAGTAGTCGGCTTGCTCGGAGCTGTTGTTCCGCTGCCTGTGACAATAAAAATGGATAATATAAAAGTTATAAGGAGGGAGTCTGAGGAGGAAGAAGAAAATGCAAATTAAACTTTTGGTTGATGGCGGGGATATGAAACCAGGTCCTGCTCTGAGCCAGAAACTCGGGCCTGTCGGAATCAGCGTCGGGCAGATAATCCAAAAAGTGAATGAAGCAACAAAAGAAATGAAAGGATTAAAAATTCCGGTAGAAGTGGATGTGGATATTTCTACAAAAAAATTTGAAGTCAAGATTTTTTCACCGCCTGTTTCAGAATTGCTTAAGAAAGAACTTAAGATTGAGAAAGGTTCTGGTGCGCAGAAAAAATTCCGTGTTGCAAATGCATCTATAGAACAGATAATTTCTGTGACAAAAACAAAAATGCAGAATCTTCTCGCCAAAGATTTGAAAGCAGCTGTAAAAAGTGTCGTCGGAACATGCGTCAGCCTGGGAATTCTGATAGAGAGCAAATCTGCTTCTGAAGTTGAAGCAGAAATAGACGAAGGAAAATATGACGTGGAAATTAAAGAAGAGAGAACAGAAACCCCCCCCGAAAAAAGAAAACAATTAGATGAGTTTTTTGATAAAGTGAAAGAAGAGCAGGAAAAAATAATCAAGCAGGAACAGGCTGCAAAAGAAGAAGCTGAGAAGGCAAAGGAAGGAGAAGCAGGAGCAGAAACAGAAGCAGAAAAGCCTGTTGAGAAGAAAAAGGAAGAAAAGAAATAATTTTAGTAAAGTTTATAAAGTAAATTTTTTATTTTTATTAGTGGTATAGTTTGGTTAGATTAAATTGAAAAGATATCTAATAAATAATAAATTGAAGAAAGTAATTAGGAATAGTAAGTATAGTATGAGAAAAATAAGCAAATTATTAGGTTTTGAAGTAAAAAATATTATTTATCGCAATAAAACTATCAGAGAAGAACATTTGCAAAAGATTTCATCTCTTTTAAACAAAAAATTTAATCTAAAAGAAATTTATCTTGATTATGGAAAAAATTTAGGAAAAAATGCTTTTACACAACCAATAAAAAAAGTTAAGAAAAATTCAGATGTAGCAGAATTTATTGGGATTATGTTGGGTGATGGGAATATATGGAAGAATCAGATTAAGATATTCTTTGACAAGAGAAATCAAAAGTATATTTCCTATGTATACCACCTTTCTAAAAAAATATTCGGAATTAAATTTAGACATAATGTTAATAGGGAAACTAATCAGGCAAATTTATATTGTTATAATCAATATATAACACAGAAATTAATCGACCTCGGGCTTAAAAAAGGGAATAAAATAAAAAATCAAATAGGAATTCCCGAATGGATAAAATTAAATAAGACTTACTCCAAGAGATGTGTAAAGGGGCTAATTGATACTGATGGATGCATTTATAAATGTAAAAGAGAAAAACAAATTTATATAAAATTTACAAATTTTAATCCAATCTTATTAAAAGATTTTAAGGAGACTACAATTGCTCTTGGTTACTCTTTTGCAAGAGCCAATAAAAATAATTGGTGTTTATACAGAAAAAATGAAGTAGTAAGATTTATTAAATACATAAAACCTTTAAAAGCTGTAAATGGGGCTATGGGGTAGTCTGGATTAGTTTTTTCCTGTAAAAAGGAATGCTAAGGACAATAGCCTTTCAGGTTTGGGACCTGACGACCCAGGTTCAAATCCTGGTAGCCCCATTTATACAAAATGATAACAACAAGCAAACCAACTGAAGGAATAGAATATTACAATCTGAGATTGGAATTTATTAAAACCCTATTCAGAAAACATAGGCTGGATTTGCTGAATAAACATTCAGATAAAATAAGAACTTTCATATCAAAGTATAAACATTTTGAAAATGACCCCTGCATATAAACCCTCTTTGGTTAAAACGATTGAATTATTTATATTAAACTAACATGGCAACAAAATCAAAAAAAACAAAATCAGCAGGAAGATTCGGAGCAAGATACGGCAAAAGAGTCAGGGATAAAGTTGTTCAGATTGAATCCAGGCAGAGAATAAAACAAAAATGCCCTTTCTGCGGAAGATTGCAGGCAAAAAGATTATCAAAAGGAATCTGGAAATGTTCAAAATGCAATAAAAAATTTGCATCAGATACATACTATTTGAAGGAATAAATTTAAAAGACTAAATACGTTGAATAATAAAATGAAAAAGCAATTAAACATCTTATGTGATTTCCGTCGGAGGCAATTGAAGAAATCACCCTTCACTATAGAGAGGAAAATAGAAAAAAACCTGGAGGTTGTTTTCAATGGCAACTTATAAATGTTTTAAATGCGAAAGGAAACTCACAAACACTGCCCTTGAAAAGAGATTTATCTGTCCGCACTGCGGAAGCAAGATTTTTTACAAGCCCAGAACAAAAGTCAGAAGAGTAAAAGCCGAGTGAGTGGGTCAGGAGTTGGGTCACTTTGATGAGACAAACGTTGAATAAAATGAGCAATTCAAATAATCTACAGGAAATTCATTTTCTTGAGCAGGGACTCCAGAATCTGCTTCTTCAGAAACAGGCTTTCCAGATGGAACTTGCTGAAACAAGTGAAGCCCTGAAAGAGATTGAAAAATCAGGTGAAGAAGTCTTCAGAATAATCGGGCAAATCATGGTAAAGAGTGAAAAATCAAAAATAAATGAGGAACTGAAGAATAAAGAGAAAATTATTGAAATCCGACTCAGAGCCATTGAACGACAGGAAAAGGCTCTTACAGAACAGCTGGAGAAAGCCAGAGAACCGATACTGAAAACAGCTAAAAAATAAAATATTACAAAAAACTTACGAAATCTTTATAAATATGGGCAAGTTAAATTTATTATGCCGTTTAAAAAATTAAGAGATGCATTAAGAGGTTCTCGTGGGGGAATCGACGAGGATTATCTTGAAATAGATTTAGAACAGGAAAAAAAAGATAACAAGGTAGTTGTAAAGCTTTTTTCTTTAAAACATTATGAGGATGTTACTGCTGTCTTAAATGCCCTTCGTGAGGGATACACAATCGCCATGATAGACATAAAGACTTTGAAGCAGAAAGACCCTATTGAAATGAAAAGGGCTATTTCAAAAGTCAAAAAAACAGCAGAGGCTATTGAAGGAAGCATTGCTGGTTTTGGAGAGAATGTAGTAATTGTAACCCCTTCTTTTGCAACAATCCAGAAAGAACCTGATAGAGCTCCAAAAGAAGAAAAGAAATTTGATGATTATTATTGATTTCTAACGATTAGTTAAAAAATTTTATGAAAAGAAGAATGTTTGTTGGAGAGGTTATTTCGGTTATTTTTATAATTGTTGGTGGTGCAGTATGTTATATTATTTATCCTCATTAACTATCTTCAATTTACGCTAATTTTATCTCCCTGTATTTAACAATACACAAAACAGCAAATTCTTAAAAACTCCCAATATTTCCCGTTATCATGAAAACACTTTTTATTCCTGCAAGTTCAAAGGCAAAGATAAATAAAAATAAAATAAAATCTCTTTCAAAAAAACTCCCAAAAAATCTGGCTATTGCCTATTCTGTGCAGTACAGGGATTTGGCTTTTGAGATAAGATATCTTCTCTCTGAGCATAATATAACCAAAATCATCCAGATTTTGGGATGCAGCAGGCCGGAATTTCCAAAAAACACCCGGGCTGTTCTGTTAATAGGCTCTGGAAGATTTCATGCAATTGCCCTTGCTTATGAAACAAAGCTTCCTATTTATATATTAGAGAAGGACAACCTGAACAGAATATCAAAAGAAGAGATTGAATTGTTTGAAAGAAAACAAAAAGCCACTTATTTGAAATTCCTGAATTCAGAAAAAGTCGGAATAATTGTCTCAACAAAACCAGGGCAGCAGAATCTGAAAAAAGCCTTGGCTCTGAGAAAGAAGCTGAAAAAGAGCTCTTATTTATTTATAGCAAATAATATTGACAAAAGTGAATTTGAAAATTTTGGTTTGGAATCCTGGATAAATACTGCCTGCCCAAGGCTGGATATGGACAGCAGTATAATAAATATATCAAAACTTTGAAGAAATTTTTATTTAATATGGTTGAATACACTTGCTATTAATATATTCTAACCTTTATTACCAAACCTATCTCATCTGGATATAATCTTAACTTTTTTAGGGCTATTTTAATGATTCATTTATTATATTTATCTTAAACAGTTTTATCCTTTGCCTATACAAACTTAAACGTGGGCAATTGAGAAAACTGTTTTTAGAGCTACGAGAATTGTTGCAGGAACAAATAATACCAATAATGCTGCGAATATAGAAGATACTGCATCTCCAATTCCTATTCCGATTAAAGAACCAGAAACACTTTCCATGCCGAATTTGCTGACAACAACCAAAACAGCCCCTGCAATCATGAATGTCTGGGAATCTTTTCCTGTAACATTCAGGGCTCCGACAATCAGTCCGAGAATAATAAGCACTCCATAAATCTGTGCACTATATCTTGATAATTCAGGAATCGGGATTAAACTTGTTCCAACACCGATTATAATTGCAATTACCACCCCTATCAGAAAAGTCCATGCACCGATACTATTCTCCCTAGATTTAATCACCATTTATCAAAATAAATTCCAACGATATATAAACTTTTTGAAAACCCTACATGCAAGATATATTTTAAATAACAGAAAACTTTATAAACATCCGTAATTGTCAAATGACAACACAAATGAAAAACAAAACATTAAGTTTGTTAGGTGTGGGCATTTTAGCGTTGGTATTTTTAGTCGGAGTTGCTAGTGCTGCTGTTACTTTTAATCCGACTACTCTATCAGCTACAGTTGAGCAGGGAGATTCTGTAACACTTTCTTTTACAGTTACAGAAAATGATACTGAAGATTTTACAAATATTCTTTTTGATGATCCAGTTACTTTAACTTTAGGAACTACTAATACTTTTGATACTTCAGCCATCTCAAACCCCATTTCTTCTTTGAGTAAGGGACAAACAAGCCCTAGTATGTCTTTATCTGTTAGTGTTCCAGAAACTCAGCAAGTTGGTTTATATATGGGAACATTGGTTTTAACTGCAACAGAAGGCAATGCTGATCTTCTTATTAAAATAACCGTTGTAGAACCATTAACAAAAAGAATCTGTGCATATGATGACGGAGTTACAGCAAACGACGCGGAACTTAAGGTAAACATAAGGGACATCTCAGTATTAAGTGGTTTTGGAGATGATAACGAATGGTTACCTCTTGACGAAGTTGAAGTTGAAATAAGAGTAGAAAACGACGGAAAGTATGATGTTGATGATATCTCACTTGAATGGGGGATTGTTGGAGATGATTTGGATGATGATTGGGTTGTTGAATTTGATGAAATAGATGAATTCAATCTTAAAGATGGAGATGAAGACAGTTTTACAATAACTTTCAGAATAGATGAAGATGATTTGGATATGGATTTAGAAGATATTGTTGGTAATGATTATAATCTTGTTGTAAGAGCAACAGGAACAATTGATGATAGTGATGCAGACGCTCTTGATGGTGCAAAAAACTGTGCAGCAGATTTTGAGTCAGTCTCAGTCCAGGATGAAAGAGACTTCGTGATTGTTGATAATATTCAGATGGAAGAGGCACTAGATACAGTTGCATGCGGAACTATAGTCCACCTCACAGCAGATGTTTGGAATATTGGTGATGATCAGGATGATGTTTATGTAGTTATTTATAATAAAGAGTTAGGAGTCAATGAGGAAGTTGAGGTTGGAGACATTGATGCCTTCGACAAAGAAGAAATAAGTTTTGGATTCCAGATTCCTGAAGGCATGAAAGAGCAATGGTATACTCTTAAATTCACAGTTTACGATGAAGATAATGATGTTTATCAGAATGATTACGACGACGAGGATTCAGTTACAGATTTTTCTCTTAAAGTACAAGGAAACTGCGCCCTCCCTCAGGCGACTATGACTGCTAGCCTTGAATCAGGAGGAAAAGCAGGAAAATCAATGGTTGTCAGGGCAACAATCACAAATCCAGGAAAAGAATTAACTATATATTCAATCAGTGCTAAAGGTTATGAAACATGGGCTTCTGCAGTTAGTGTTGAGCCAAACACACTTATCTTGGAAAATCAGCAAACAGGAGAAGTTCTTTTAACAATTGATGTTAATGCAAATGTAGCGGGAGATAAGTTATTCAATGTAGAAGTTTATTCAGAAGGAGAGCTTGTATTGAGCCAGCCAGTTTCTGTTTCAGTGCAAAAAGCATTTATTCCGATAGGAAACGAACTATCAACAGGATTGATAATTGCAATAAGTGTTGTTCTTCTTGTAATAATTATAGTTCTTGCAGTAAGAGCCGGAAGAAAAAAGAAATAAATTTTTTTATTTCAGAAAAAAAAGAGGAGAAGTTATTATATGAAAAAACTAATTAATTTAATTTTCGGGTTTCTTCTTGTACCTTCTTTAACTTTTTCACAGGATTTTTTTCCTGAACTTTTTAAAGATTACAGAAAAAATGGGAACGAATTATTTTCAAATGGTGCTCCAATAATAAATATAAATAATTTCTTATACAAAATTAGACTCTATGATGTAAATAAAGATTCTATTGAAGACATTATAGAAGCTTATCTTATAACAGGCTTCTCTGATAAAGGATTTGAAACATTAAAAGAACCACAATATTATTTTCTTGATTTTAATATGGATAAGAAGATAGATAATTATGAATTCTTGGTAGATAAGGAAATGGATGGGTTAAATGGCAATGAAGAACTAATATATTTAAAACCAGAAAAAAGAACTAGCTTTTCAAAAAAAGAGATTAAATTATAATTCTTTTTAAAACCTTAAAATACTTAAATAGTTTTCTGCTAGAATAATTATGAAAAAAGAGATGTCAAGGAGACTAAAAGATATTCTTGTGCGGTATGTAATTCTTGTTTTAATTGCTCTTCCTATTCTCTGGCTCTTTTATGCTGTCTTTGCTCCTCTTACAATTTATCCT
>CAYYME010000014.1:0-14763 GCA_964473005.1 Candidatus Woesearchaeota archaeon
CAAACAATTTATAAATTTCTTATGCATTTGCTTTATATGAAAAAGAAAATATTTGATTATTCGCTTGATGCAGATAAGGAAACTCTCAGGCAGTTTAAAGAATGCTATTCTGAAAAATTTGTGACTGCTGCAGCGCTGATGCCTGATGCGCACAAAGGGTATGTTGCGCCAATAGGAGCGGTTCTCGTGACAAAAGCATATGTTGTCCCTGCATGGGTTGGTTTTGATATTGGTTGCGGCATGATTGCAGTAAGAATTAAAGGAAAAGATATTCTGGAAAAAGTAAAGAAGAATATTGAAGCAATTTATAACAAAGTTGTCAGGGAAATTCCAATGGGTGTTGGAGAGACAAACAAAGAGAAGAAGATAACTCTAAAAACAAGAGGAGAATTTGTTAAATTATTAGATAAATTTAGTAAAGGCGCTCACGATAAAAGGGTACTGCAATTGCTAAAAGATATTTCTCTTAAACATCTTGGAACTCTCGGAGGAGGAAATCATTTTATATCTCTGAATGAGGAGGAAAATCAAAAAAACAAAGATTTTGTCTGGCTGGTAATTCATTCCGGAAGCAGGGGTATGGGGCACAGAATTGCAAAAGAATATATGATAAGAGCATCGCACACAGGAATAAGCAGCAATTTTTTTCCAAAAAATCGTAAAGCATCTGGGGATGAAAAAGAATATGAAAAAACATTTCCCCTCGACGTCAAATCGCAGTTGGGAAAAGAATATCTGAATGTTCTTGATTTCGGGCTTGAATTTGCACTGCTCAACAGACTGGAGATGAGCTACAAGGTTGTGAAAGTTCTGGAGGAAGTTCTTGGAGAAAAATTAAAAGCAGAATTATGGACAAACAAAAATCACAATCATGCAATTCCTGAAAAAGGAAAATATATTCACAGAAAAGGCGCAACTCCTGCAAAAAAAGGAGAAAGAGGAATTATCCCTGGAAATATGCGGGATGGTTCTTTTTTAGTGGAAGGGCTCGGCAATCCAAAATTTCTGTATTCTTCCACTCACGGAGCAGGAAGAGCGATGAGCAGAAAAAAAGCAAAAGAGGTTATCTCGAAAGAAGAATTCAAAGAAGAAATGAAAGGAATAAAAACAAATTTAGTTATAGACGAAGCACCAATGGCTTACAAAGATATCTTCAAAGTCATGGAAAAACAAAAATCTTCTGTGAAGATAATTAAGCATTTAAAGCCGATAATAAACTGGCAGAAATAATTATTTTTAAGGAGGAAGATAGTTCTTATTTTTAGTTCACATTTTAATAGATTTAGGGTATTACCTAATTTTGTTTATCAACTTTTTACTTATTAACTATTATTATCCTCTATAAACTACTTTAATTTCTAATTGCATCCTCCTTTTTGCTTTTCTTATCTTTATTCTGCTGTCCAGCAGAATAATTTTATCTGCCGGGGATTATATGTTTCTGTATTTGCAGCAATCATGACAGACTGGACATAAATATCTTTTTCCTCCAAATCCATATTACAGGATTCCTGTATTCCGCAGATTTTTGATGTGCAGTTCAGGTAATCAGGAATTCTTTTAGTTATAAATCCGCTGAGTTCTGGGGGAAAATTCCCAAATTCCACAGCTTCGGCTGTGCCAAGAATATAATCCCTGAAACTTTCATTCATCTGAATCTCTCTCAAAATTGCTGTTTCTGTCAGGAAAACTTTTGGAGTGATGTCTGTTTTTTTAATATATTCTTTGTCCAGAGCAACCAAGGCAACTCCGAGTATAAGCAGAATTGCCACAAGTGCTTCCACGAGCCTTATCCATCCGTGTTTATTTTTCATTTTATGCGATTTCAGTCGGAGGCATCTAAAGAAATCGCTATTTTCTACCATTGTAGGTTCTTTTCTAAAGAACCCCATTTTCATTACCATACTTTTATCCTCAAAAACCCAAAATTTATATTTCCTTCGCCATCCATATACTGAATTGGAACCTCTTCAATATAAACACTTGTTGTTTCAGGAGGGGTTGATTTTTCAGCAGAGAGAATAGGAGGTTCAGTTTTCTCCCCATCATAAAGATAAAAGCTGAATTCAGTTCCCTTAGGAACCCCAATCTCAATTTTCATTCCTTCATAATCAGCATAATAACTCTCATTTAAGTCTTCCAGTTTTGATTCAAATATTTCATTGTAGGTTTTTATTATTCCGACAGAATAAGGTTTCGGGTCGCAACCCCCTATACTTGTCTGAGAATTTGAGATTTCATCTGAATAATACACTTTCAGAATGCCTACAAAACCAGTTCCTGTTTTTATTTCAATTCCCTGCCCCTGTATTTCATATTGAAGAGTATCCCCCTCCTCGTTTTTTATTATTAATTTGTCCCTAACTCCAGGAGGTATTTCATCATCAGCAATGTTTTGTATGTTTATGCATGTTTTGCTTGTGGCGCTGTTCACAACTATTGTCACGCTTGTATAATTTTCTGTGCTTTCTTCAATAAGGCTTAATTTCAGATAATCAAGGATATACTGCTTGTCTCTTTCCCGGTTTGTTACGGGTTCAAGAATTGAATACAAAAAAAACAGGAAAGTGATGAATATCACAAATGAAACAACCACCCCGACATGAGAAGCCCTTCGATCTTTTATCATGACTTTTATCATCCTAAAAGAATATTTGCTCCTGCTGAAATCAAAAATGCTGTCAGCATAAGGGCAAAAGAGTGTTTAATTCCGGATTTAATATTTCCTTCTGCAAGTTTTCCTATGGTTAGTCCTGTAAAAAAGCCCTGAATTAAAAGCATATACAAAAATGAATTTGCAAGTTCCTGCTGGCTTACAGCACCGCCACCTCCGCTAATTCCTGCAACACCTATATTGCCGATATTGGAAATTCCTGAAACCATCGGAAGTATCTGAAACTGCATAACCAGTATTATTGCCATAAATACAAAGAAAATAATATATCCCTGAACAACCAGAGTTGATATTGCCGCCTTTCTTTCTTTTTTCAGTTTGTCTGAAGTGCTTACAGCTTCTGCAACTGCTTCCAGGATTCCCCCGATTTCCCCTCCTGCCCTTTCAGCCTGTCCGATTAATGTCAATGCTCTTGAAATGGTTTTGTTATTTGCATCTTTTGAGAATACTTCAAGTGCAGTGGTCAGCGGAATACCCATATTAATCTGGTTTGCAAGTTTTTTAACATGCTCGCTCAGAGCGCCATACTGCTTTTCTTTAACATTCACTATGCTTCTGCTTATCGGAGTTCCCGTCTTTACACTCTCGACGAGATTTCTTGCAAATTCCAGGAACATTTCTTCTTTTTCAGAAGCCATCCTTGATTCATGAATTAGCGTGAAAACAAATGGGGCAACTCCAACCAAAATACCGCCGCCCATCAGCAGCAGAAAGACTTTGCTTTTCATAAATATCAAAGCAATTAGGATAAGTCCTGCTCCAAGCCCTATTCCCACCCAGTGTGATTTTTTTAATTCCATTTTTTAGTTTACTATTGCTAAAGCAACTTTTTCTTTTGGAAGTTTCTTGTTTAATTCTGGAAAGATTTTTCTTTTTTGTATCTTCTCTAAGAATTTACTTATTTTAGTCTCTTGAGGGTAAATATAAAGATTATAATAATTTAAACTAAGATTAATGCCTGAATATAAAGCAACAAATTCTTCTAAAAGGTATTCTGATAATCTTAAATACCCTTCTTTTGAAAACTTTCTGTCATTAATCATAGATTTCACAAGATTTAGAATTTCTTTTTTAAATTTGAGATTATCTTTGAATTCTTTATAAATCCGCGGAGTGTATATAGAATAAAACTTATCCTCTTTTTCATATTCACTCCATCTTAAAATTTCTATTTTCTCTTTATCTTTTTTTGTTACTTTAGAAATAATTTTTGATAATCTTAACTCTATTTTACTTCCCTCATTAATAGCTTTCTTAATCGCATTTTTTCTATTTTTCTTATTTCTAACACCATAATTTATCGCATGAATCTTATCTGCAATTAAAAACAAAACTTTGCTTTTTGTATATTTTAAAGCCCAATTTAGATATTCTCTTAAATTTTCCTTAGTAAACCACTTGTTTCCTATACTTATTCCAATATAAATATTAAACTTTTTTGATTCTATTTCTTTTTTTGTTGTGTTAAATGCTTTTCTTATTTTCATTTTAGTCAGTTTTTTTCATGTGCAAAAATACAAGGAAAACTACATTTATGAGAGTAACTCCCATTAC
The DNA here is from genome assembly GCA_964473005.1 of Candidatus Woesearchaeota archaeon. Taxonomy (GTDB): domain Archaea; phylum Nanobdellota; class Nanobdellia; order Pacearchaeales; family GW2011-AR1; genus JAFCEV01. The sequence continues at coordinate 4,229 of CAYYME010000014.1, forward strand.
CATTATTAGTGTGATTGTGTTTGTGCTGAATCCAATCCCAAGCCCGCTTATTTTCATCATCATCAGAAGAAGCATAAGAATCATCGGGGCAGCGATGACAACACTTATGTAAATATCCATAAAGGTTTCTGCTGTCTTGATATATTTCTCTCTTTCAAGCTTGTGTTCAAATAAGAGGGTCTTTGCTCTTTCGTCAAAGAACTGCGGAAGGTCTCCTCCTGAATTTATTGTCGTCGCCAGTCCTCCGTATAATTCCGAGAGTTTTTTGCTCGCGCTGTTGAATGCCTCTTTTCTCAGCGCGCTCACAAAATTATATCCGTGAATATTAATTTCATTTATCAGTTTTGTGAATTCTTTTCTGAGATAAGGATATTCTTTTGTGGAAAGTATAATGTTGAAGATTTTGCTCGGGTCAATAAGGGAGCCGGATATAGCAGCCATGTTTATCGTCGCAAACGGAAGTTCCTGGTCTATTCTGTGTCCTATGGAATTCCTTTCCATGGAAGGATAAATATACATCATCACAAAAGTCCCGAGCGGGATAATTAAAGGAATCCAGAAGATTTTCAAAAGTCTGATTCCTATTTTTTCTGTGGCTCTGGTTATAATCGGCAGTTCAGCCCCAAAATTAAAAAACAGAAAGAACAAAAAAATCAGCAGTCCTGCAAATACTGCCAGAAGAGCTGTGAAGAATATCATTGATATATAAGTGACAGGAGTATACTGCAGATTTGCTTTTACTAAATCTCTTTCCAGAGTCTGAAAGCCTTTTTTATTCACGAGAGAAAGAGACATCCTGTAAAATAACCTGTTCGCAGTTTTTGCATATGTTCTGGGTTTTTTTGTTATCTCTTCTGTAAGTTGCTCCTCTTTCTGCTTGATTCTTTTAAGAGTTGCTTTCTCAAGCCATTCAAGTTCCTTGCTCCCGGACTTTCCTTTTTTTATTATCTTTTTTTCAGGCTTTTTTTCAGGCTTTTGTATTTTCTCCGGCTGTGAACTCTCTGGTTTTTTTTCTGACAGGGGCTTTGTGAGATATATCCTCTTGAGTGTTTCTGTTATGCTGTTATTTGCTTCTTTCAGGGAATTTTTTAATGCATCAATCTCCGAGGAAATCATCTTTTTTTCCCTTCTGTCCTTTGCCTTTTCAATATTATTAAATAAAGAAGCCATCTCTCCGGTTATCTTTTTTATTTTGGAGATATTCTGCTTCAGCTCTTCAAATGAATTTGTGTTTTTCATTTTAAAATTTCAGAGATTTTTGACTGCACCCCTGATATAAATTTTTTTATTTTTTCAAAATTTTCAGAATCTTTCCTGTCATAGGCTTCTTCCAGTCTGGAGCCTGCTTCTTCAAGACTTTTTACCAGCTGATTAAGAACTGCCGCATCCTCTTTTTTCATTTTGTTTTTTTCTCCATTTTATCTCTGAATAAAACTAAATCTTTTATGATTATCTCTGCCTCTTCTACAGAAATTTCCTTGCCATAATAGTTTATTTGATTTCTTATTATTCTGAATCTGTTAAATTTCTCTGAGGAGATTTTATCATTGCATATCTCATCTAAAAATGCACAAAAGCATTCATGATTGTATACTTTGAATCCTTTTTTAATAGCAAATGCTTCTAAAATTTCTCTTAGCGATTCATAAACAAGGCTTATTTTTGCAGATGCAGTTATGCTGTCTAATTTTAATCTTTTACTTGATTCAAATTTCTTCTTGCTTGATTTTATAAGAGAATTTATTAAATATTCATCTTTTGCAACCTCTTTTATAAATTTCTTATCTCTGCATTCTTCCCAGTCCATTATTTCATCACCCCCTGAATAACATAACTATTAAGAATATTCATTTTAAGTTCTTTGCTGTTTATATCTGAAAGAGATTTAAATCTGAATAATTGTATCTTTCTTCTGAGAATTTTTTCAAATCTTTCGAAATTAAGATTCCTGTTCATCTCTGTAAATACTGCCAAATCAATATCTGAATCTTTTTTTGCTTCAATTTTTATTAAAGAGCCGAATAGTATAATTGTGGGCTCATGCAGATTATTATTTAAGTACTCAATAATCTCTTTTAATTTTTCTCTCCAGTATATTCTTGATAAATCTTTCAGAACAGGGTTCTCTCTGTTTGCTCTGAATAATATATATCCTCTGTCCTCTCTCTTTTTAAGCAACCCCTGTGCTCCAAATTCTTTTAGCAGTTTAGAAGCAGTTGGAGGAGTTATTCCCATAACTCTGGAATACTCTCTCACTCCGATTTCACTATAGCAATCTTCCATGAATGGGGACAGATTGTAAATTATTTTTAACATATGTAAATAATACTTAACAAGTGTTTATAAATCTTTACATTTGAATATTACTCAATTCCTAATTTTCTCAGAACCATGTCTGGTTTCTTATAATACTCGTTGATAATTTTCTGAACCTCCTCAAAATCAAATATTTTCATCTGATATAATTTGTAGAGTATCTGTATTCTTCTTCTGAATTCCAAATCAATTTTTTCCGCGTCCAGTCCGTATCTCTTCCTGATTTTTTCAAACACCTTGCTGTTTTTTTTGAAATAAAACTGGTCCTCGGCAGGACTCCAGATAAAAGGGGTGTTTGTCAGGGCAACTCCGTCAGAAGTTACGCTTATTATTTCTACAACTTCTTTCAGTTTTCTGGTTTCCTGATTGTTTACTATTGCATGAGTCATAACGCAGATTGTATCAAGGACATTAAGAAGTGCAGGAGAAAGTTCAATCGGCGGAGTTTCCAGTCTTTTTATGACAGTATCGATGGAATCAGCGTGAATTGTGCTAATTGAAGAATGTCCTGAAGCCATACCCTGAAAAAGCACTGATGCTTCTTTTCCTCTGACTTCACCGACTATTACATAATCAGGGTTTTGTCTGAAAGAACTTTTCAGCAGGGTGAATAAATCTATCTCTCCCAAATCACCTACTCCTGTTGCAGACCTGACTACGCTCGGAAGCCAGTTTTCCCTCGGAAGATTCAGTTCCCGTGTATTATGAACAAAAATATTATTGCATAAAAACTTTTCATGATTAGGAATACTCAAATCAAAAACCTCTGTTTCTTCATTTGATATTTTTTTAAGACTTATAATTTTATCCCAGTATATATCTGTATGGGATATTTCATTATATTTTGAATTTGGAATTGCAATCTTCTGAAGATATTCTCTTCCTATATTCTGCTTTCCATTAAGATATGGCCAGGATAATTTAAAATGATTTTCACTGACATCTTTTAATTGAGTTATGGTTAAGGGGATTATATCTGAATATGTATGATGCGCCTTTTTATTTAATAAGCTCATTTTTATATTCTTTCTCTCTTGCAAAAAACCTATTTTCTTAAATTTCTCAATATTCTCAAAAGCAGAAATAGACATGTTAATGCATTTATCTTTTCTATTAAAATCATTTATTCTTGAGATTATCCCTAATCTTAAGAACAAAGTTTGAATATCTTCTAATAAAGTATAACTTTGAGAGGAACATGAAACTTCATTTTTTTTAACTGTGCCATCTGCACTAAAATAACCTCTTATAAAATGTTTTATTTGTTCATTTGATAGGCTAAAAATGAAATCAGGAATTTCTTTAGTGCTCGAATATCCATCAAGATTTAGAACATACTTCATGAATTTATAAAACACAGAATTATGAACCCTCATTGAAACACCTTTATCATTCATTATGGAGTAATTCGAATTAAGGTAATAGCATATTTTTAAAAATATATCCTTACATTCAGTATCCACATTTGATAAAATAACTGAGTTTTTATTGTAATTATCATAACTTCCATCTCCGAGCCACAATCCACAAAATTCTAAAAATTCTTTTGTTATCTTAAAAGATACCGGAATTGAACTTTTATTTTTACTTTTAATTACTAACTTTTCTATATCTTCATCTGAAAATACAAATTCCTTCTTTAATAAATCGTTTATTTTTATTAAATTGTGATTCTCCCACCACCTGAATTTTTCTTTTTTTACTCCAAAACTATCTGCAGAAGATTTTTCTAAAATTTTCTTAACAGGCTCTCCAACCAAAAAATCATCTTTGAAAATATCAAGATGCTCAATTAAATTAATTTTATCTGTAAATTTTCCAGAAATTGGAAGAACCCTCGGAACTGCTATAAACGATTCCCCCTCTTTAAGTTCTGTGGGTTTTATTTCAATTAATCCGTTTTCCCCCATTGAAAATAAAGAATGGTCTTGAGTAACTTTTATCTTTCTTCCCGTTTTGGTTATTATTTCATATATATCTTTTTTTACTTTGTGCTTTATATACGAACTTGGTTTCACAAAAACTATTTTATCTTTTTCATCTAAAGTCATGACTTCAGCATCAATTTCATTCTCTACAAATTCCTTGATAGTAATATTCTTTATCTTATCATCTTGTTTTATTATTAATTTGCTGTCTCCGGTTACACTATCTTCAATGCTTACAACTCTTGCTTCAGGGGGTATAAAAAAGGCAAGGGCATTCAGAAGAGTGGTTTTTCCTGATGAAGTCCCCCCTGTAATCAGAAAATTCATTTTATACTGAACCAACAGCCAGAGATATGCAAGAATTTCAGGGCTCAGGGTTCTGAATGCTATCAGCTGTATTGGTGTCCAGGGATTTTTTGTGAATTTTCTTATTGTGAATGTCGGCCCTCTGCTCGTGATGTCTTTGGTATAGGTTGCATTTACTCTGCTTCCGTCAGGCAAAGTTCCGTCGAGAATGGGCTTTGCATAAGAAATATATTTCCCGCATCTCTGTGCGAGTTTCTCCACAAAATTTGCAAGATTGTCTATATCTTTGAAAGTAAGATTTGTCTTGATGTTCCTGTATACTCTGTGAACTATGTAAACAGGGCTGTCTGCTCCGTTGCATTCTATATCCTCTACAAAATAATCCCTGAGCAACGGGTCTGTCTCATTGAAGCCTATGAAATCCCTGCAGATGTAATAATAAATTTTCTTGTAGCTTTCATAAGACATGCTCATGCCAAGTTCAATTGCGAGAATTTTAAATCTCAGGTGCAGATATTCCAGCAAGTTTTCCCTGTCTTTTTCTATGATGGTGTCAAAATTAACCATATCCCTCATTGCTGAGACAATTTCCTCTTTGTAAGTTGTTTCTGTTTTATCCAGCACAGGCTCTTCAACTTCATATCTCAATTCATAAATTTTTGAATCCCAGTAAATATGAACAAAGGAGAAAGGGGCAACAAGGCAGTATCGCACATTTATTTTTGATTTGTCTTCTGTTTTTTTCAGGGGGGGCGTCACAGGAGAAAAATCTATCATTGGTCTTGCATAGGTTTGTATGTTATAATTCTGTATATTTTGTTCAGCCATTTTAACTAATCTTAAAATTTATTCTGGTTTTATCTTGTGCATCTTTGCCTTCGTTTGATATAAGCAGGGTGTAAGAAGTTGCGGATTTTCCAAAGGATTTCAGTTCATCACCATCTTCATATGTAAGATTATAATCATAACTTCTTGTTATGTTTACACTGTTTATCTTCCCTGTTTGTTCTGTTAAAATAATCAAATTTCCGTCTGAGATAGGTATTCCTGGCTCACTGTAAGTATATTTTCCTTCAAATTCAAAAACAAGCAAATCATTCTTTCCGTCTATTTTTAAAAATCCTTTTTTGATTCCTATTTCCATAACTCTCTTGTTTCCGGCGCTTCCCTGAACAATTTCCGAAATAGTTAAATCAATTTCTTCCATCAACTTTATGGACTGTTCTATTATAGCCTTGTCCTGGGTTTCTTCTATTTTTGGTTTTGCAAAAGCAAGCACAAGCCCTATCATCAGAAAAGCAATCATGGTATAGATTACTGTTTCAACCCAAATTTGCGCTTTTCTCTGATTTGGTCTCACTTTCTTTTTAAACACCTCTTTCATAAGGATTATAAGAATTTTTGTTTTATAATATTTTCTTTTATCATAAAATTCGTTTTTAAAGAGATAATGCCCAGCAGGAGGGAATATTTGTGAGGCTGTCTGAAGTTTCACAGGCTTTTCCCCCTATTACCGACGCAATCTCAATTTTGACTGGTTTCTCTAAAATGTTTTCTGCAATGTAAGTTTTTCCTGCATTCTTTCCCGGAAGTTTGATATTTTCTGAGCTATCAGGATAGTTCTTCAGCCCCTCAATTGTTTTTTCCTCATTGCTCAGCTCAAAGATTGTTGAATATCCCTCATTGGTTATGGAGACTATGAGTTCATCAATCTCCGCATCCCCTATATTTATTGAAAACAAAGTTTTATTATTTGAATTATTGTAGCAGGTATACTCGCTGTTTAATGTAATCTTTCCAAGAATATCATAGCAGGATTTTGAACTGCCCATGTCTTCTTTAATTGTTTTGTTTATGATGCCCCAGATAATTCCTGTCGCAGCAAGAACCAGCAGAACCATTAGCATAAGTGTAACAACTGCAGAAAGCCCCCTTTTATCTTTTAATGTCATATTACGCTGATTTCATAGCCATAGATTTCACTGCACTCAAAGGTTTTTTTGTTTCCTTTTTCAGAAGTTGCAAGAAGAACAGGAATCAGGGTTATTTCTTCTGCATTTTCAATATCCACGCTTCCTGAAAAAGAGCTTCCAGAATTTAATCCTGATTCAGGCCAGTCAGTGGCGAGGGTGCTCAGATCTTCTGTGCTATGGCTTCCTGCTCCTGAAAGCTTTACATTCATCTTGTAGACAGGAACATTCCCGTCATTGACAACATATAGGGTTCCTTGGTAATAATCTGCTTCCAGCTGAACATCCTGGCAGGCTAGCTCCACATTTTTTCCGAATTTTTCCCCGTAATCTCCGGTCATTCCTCTGAACCACAGAAAAACTATTAGGGCGATTACAATAACCATTGCAATCAGAAGCACTGTTGCAATAACAGGAGAGATAGCACGTTTATCACCTTTTTTCCCGTTTTTCATATTATATCCACTCATCTTTAGTTTTTAAATTTTAATCTTTACTCAGATTACGCTCCCTGTTATATTTATATCGTCCAACCAGACATATTCACTTCCCCAATACTTGTAAAGGTTAGTAGAAAATCTTATCCTGAAATTAGGTTTAATATACTGGGTGTCTGTAATAACCTGATCATATTTTAACCATGTATTTTGTGCTCCGCTACCTAAAGAATCTATTAGTATATATGAATCACCATAATAATATAATTTGAAATCATCAGCACTATCTGTGTTTAGTCTATACCAAAATTCTATATGTATTTCACTAACATCGCTGGTATCTATATTATCTGAAGTTAAATAACCATCATGCTCATCAGAGGAATATGCTGAATAGGTTCCTGAGTGTTTTACTGAATTTGTTCGTGCCCAGGTTGTAATTCCATTACCATCCCAGTTTATATCCCAGTCTGTATTTTCAAATCCGTCTTCTAAGAATATAATTGTTCCAGTTGGGCAAGCAGGACAACTTCCTCCACAATCCACTCCTGTTTCATCACCATTCATTATTCCATCAGAGCAAGTTGGAATTTCTTCTTCACTTCCTTCGCCACATTCAATCTCTTCCTCAATTTTTGAATTTCCGCAGTTTGCAAATCTCTTTTCATTCTCAACTTCCTGAAATCTTGCCGGGCTTATTTCCACAAGATAAATATTTCCTATATCTGTAAGATCAAATTTGTGTGATGCTTCTTCTGCAGGTTCAAAACTATTTTCCTCTTCTCCTGCAAAAATAACCGCACCTGAGAAATTTTTTTCACCCCCGCCTGTTATTAATCTCTTTGACAAATCTATGGTTGCGATTTTTTGCCCTGACTCATTTTTTACATGTATGAAATAACCGGCTACGCTGAATTTTCCGTTGTTTTGCAGAGTTAAATTCAGTTCATTGCCCTCGCAGATATAGTCTTTTATGAATATTGAAACATCGTCGGGACATTCCAGTGCTTCTTTCGGGACATAAGTTTTCAGCCACTGGTAGATTATAACACCCATAACAACTGCCGCAGTTACCAGCAGAATATATCCAATCATGATGCTGACTGCCTTTTTGTTTTTCATTTTTTAACCTGTAACCACATATCTCTCGTTGTTGATTTCCTGTGATATTATAAAATAGAAATTTTCTTCAGTAAGTTCAAACTGATATTCACTGCCGTCGACAGAAACTATTATTGTCTCTCCCTGAATAACCGGCTCTTCCATCACACTCTCTGCTCCGTTCAGATATTTATACATCTCCAAATCAGATTCTCCGCCTGTTATGAAATAGATATCTGTGCCTTTGCCTATATAAGAAGAATAATCCTGTCCGAATGTCCTGATTTTGTCTCCATGGAGAGATTGGTAATCCAGCACATTCTGGCTTTCAATTTTTAATTCATCTTCCATATCATTAACCCTGATGTATTTTTCCTTCTTTGCATAGTTTGATATTACAATAAATCCCAGAATTATAACTACAATTATTGCTGCTGCTATCAGAAAAAACTGCCCCTTTTTTTCCATAGAATATCAAAGAAAAAGAGGTTTTTATATTTTTATTTTAATATAAATCTTCCTTCGCTATTTTTTCTAAACCTTTTATTATTTCATTTAAATTAAAAGCAGGCAATTTTTCAGAATTAATTCCAAATTCATTTAATAATTCAACTATCCTGTTTATATCTCTCATTACATCTCCTTTGATATATCCTGAATCCAGATTTTTTCTCTTTCCGTCTAACTGCTCTGAAAGCATTGCAAGAGAAGTTGTAATATTATCTAATTTATGGTAAATTTGGTTAACCTCTTTTTTAAGTTCCTCTTCTTCATAAGTAATGCCTTTATCCATATTAATTTTATTTTTTTTGCATTTATAATAATTATTATCATAAGAAGTATATTTTAGCGTAGACAGGACAGTTAGCTCAGAAAACACCAGGAAGTTTCCCCTATTCTTTCTCGGTTCTGCTACCTGCTAAGCACTTCAATAAATGTTTAGGGCTGCTCCGATCAAGGTCTGACCCGGTTCGCATCTACGAAATCAAAGCAGACAAAACGTCAACGTCCGAATAAAGACTTTCTGACGCAATCGCCACACCCTGTCCGTAGTTTGCCATAAAGCCCGTTTGCAAATAGCGGAGGGCTAACCCGCCGACCTAGTCTACGATAAAGGGGGTTTAGCATTGTTTATAAAGTTTTTTGTCGAATATGTAATAAGATTTAATCTTTTAATTCATAATTGCGAGTGCAGATTCAGGTTTTTTATGATAATCATGAAATATCTGCTCATATTCAATTATACAACCCAAACATTCAGAAATCCAGAAATCTTTTTCTTCTTTAGGAACATCCAATCCATTTATTGCTTTCTCTATCTCTCTTGCAAGCCAATAGTCCTGTTTCCTTCTCTCTGGACTCAGGTTCTTTTCTACATTAATCTGCATATAATATAATTGCTTTTGAAGTATATATTCTTTACCTGTATCTTCTTATAATTGCTATTGCAGATAATTCAATTATTATTCCTATGACCAATATTAAAAGCAGGGTTACAGCAGGATTCTTTGGTTCATAAATTGCTTTTTTTTCAATAGATTTCCCGGTAATTGCTCCCCTCTCCAGACTTATAATCTTCTCAGGTTTTGTAAGTTCAATCACTTCTGCCTGCTCAGCAAATACAGTTTTATTAACAACTTCTATTGTGGCAAGTTTTGAATCCTCTCTGCTGTCATAAACAACCTCTATGCTAAAATCATAATTCCCTGCTTCAGAATCTGCAGGAATTTTTATACTGAACCATTCTTTATGGATGTCGTCATCTCCGTATCTTTCTATTTCAAACATCTCACTTTTTTCAGAAATTCCAAGTTCTTCCTGTTTCACATTAATATAAACTTCTTCTTCATCTTCGCTTCCTGTGTTCTGAACTTCAACAGATATCTCCACTGTTCCTCCTTTGTAAACCTGGAGAGAATCAGCAGTAATTTCAGAAATAATAACTTTGTGTTTTTCCCTTTCTAATTCAATATCAATAATATCATAATTGCACTGCACTTCCTCATCTCCTTTTTCATAGGCTTTGACAAATAAAGCATAATTATTGTCCTCCTCAAAGTCATCCGGAACTTCCATCTTCAGTTTGAAAGTCTCGCTTCTTCTGTCTCTTATCTCCTCATATTTGCTTTCAGCATTTTCTATTTCTTCATCTTCATCTATATCATACAGATATGCTTCAACAATAATTTTCTTGTCTTCATCAGCTCCGTTCTTTACTTTGACCTCTATCTCCATTTCTTCTCCTGGTCCAAAATCATCTCTGTTATCAGGCTCTTTAATTTCAATTATCAAATCTCCCTGTTTTCCGTTGGAGCATGTTTCCAAATCCTCAAAATCAGAAACATTGTATTTTATCCCGCTTCCTCCTACTGCAAATGAACTAAAGTGCTCTGTTTCAAAAATAACTGTTCCGTCTGTTGTTGGGAAATCTGTATAACTTATTATTGTGCAAAAATCACATTTTTTATTTATTGCGC
>CAYYME010000015.1:0-14311 GCA_964473005.1 Candidatus Woesearchaeota archaeon
TTTATAAATCTCTAAGAAATACTACTTTTATGGAAAAATATGCTTTAGATGCGGAAAGATATAAATCTATTGTAGATTATTTTAACGAATTCCCTACAACAGTAAGTGTAAATAAGAGTTATTTAGAGGATTTGCGTGATTCATTAAAAAATGCTTTCCTTGAGGTAAAGAAATCAAACACCACAGATATACAGAAAAAAATATATCTCAAAGGGGAATTCAAAAGATTAGAAAAGAAAGTGCATTCTCTTCTGGTAAAAGATCTTAGAGAAAAATTACAATCTATTGAAGTTTCCAGAGAAAAACGGGAAAGTATTATAGACCAGTGGATAGGAGAGTTAATTTAAAATGTTAGTCAAACAGGATTTAATCAATAAAATCAAGGATTATTTTGATTTGAATATTTATGAGACAAAAGTCTGGTTAGCTTTGCTCGGAAAAGGGGAAGCATCAGCAGGAGAAGTTGCAGAGATTTCAGGAGTTCCGAGAAGCAGAACCTATGATGTTCTGGAAAGCCTGGAGAAAAAAGGCTTTGCAATTGTCAAGATAGGAAAGCCGGTAAAATACTTTGGTGTCAAGCCGCGAATGATTCTTGAGAAACTGAAGAATAATGTCAGAAAAGATGCAGAAGACAGAATAGTTGACCTTTCAAATATAAAAGGCACTGATGAATTTACTCAGCTCGAGGAATTATACAGAAACGGAATTGTTCCTATAAAAGGAGAGGATTTATCTGCAGCTCTGAAAGGCAGGTCAAATATTTCCAATTATCTGAGAGAGATTCTTAACAATGCTGAAAAGGAAGTTATAATCTGCACTGGCGCCGATGAAATAAAATCAAAAACAAAACTCTTCCAGCAGACTTTTGCCATATTAAAAAAACAAAATATCAAAATAAAGATGGTTTTGTCAGGCAATGATGTTTTAATCAGGCAGCTGGAAACTATCTTTGATATGAAAATAAAAAAGACAAACCTTGAAGCTAAGTTCTTTATTATAGACAAAAAGCAGATATTGTTTTATTTATCCAAGGGAGACAGCGATAAAGATATTGCAATCTGGCTTAATTCAGAATTCTTTGCTCAAGCTTTTGCAACTCTCTTTGAGCAGGCTTTGAATGGGGGGAAGTAAAATGAACACCCTCGCTAAGATAATTACCGGAACAGCATTTGTTGTAGGTTTAAGTTTAGGCGGTTATGGGCTTGCTATTCATAACAAAGATATTGAAAAATCTTCTTTGTATTTATTGCTGGGAAATGATATTGCAGGACTTTCAGCACTCTGCTTAATAAGTAATAGAAGGACAGAAGATTATGCTAATAAAATAAATAAAAGATTAAAATGAATACAAATTCAGGAAATTCAGAGAAGAATATAGAATACTATCACACTCAATTTGAAGAAATGTTTCAGTTGGTTAAAAACAACAAATCCAATGAGATAGATAAAGACAAACTGAAAGAATTAGTTGATGATTATAAAACAAATTTTCAAAATAATCTTAAATACAATAATTGTTGGCCTTCACTATGGCAGTGCCTTAGACTGATTTAAAATGACCCCTTTAGATGAAAGAAAAGTAGGAGAAATTGTTGTTTATTTAAATGAATTCAGAGAGGAGAAGCTGGTGGCAATTTCGAAAATATATAAAGAGGAACCAATTGCAATTTTTGCAGTTCCCTATTCAGCTAATAACCCAATTAAATCAAATTCAAGGCCCTTTCTTTTAAAAGTGCAGGAAGAACAGGAAAAAAAAGGTTTAGCTTTTCTTGCAAAACCAGGAGATTGGTATTGCTTGGGAAAAGTTTCAAATCACGAAAAAGAGGAGCTTGAAAAGATACCCCTTTCCCAATATCCTTCTTCAGGCATGAAGAAGTAAATCGCTAATCCCCATATCTCTCATCTTTCCCTTGTTCTTAATTTTCCAATTTCTCAAGAATTCTTTTAATGTGAAAGTTATTTTTTCTTTTGCATACACCCTGTTCTTCTTTTTGTATGTTTTTTTATGTTTTTTTCTGAATTTCTCAGCATTTTTTTTGTCTTTTATATAGGGTCCTTCAGAAATAATTTCCCCCCTATTTCTAACAACAAAAAAACATCTTGCTGTTTTATCCCCGTTATAAATAAATCCCCTGTTTTTTACAGCAAAGAAATCTTCTATTTTTGTGCCCAAATGCCTGTAAAATTTCAGCAGTTTGCTTCCTGCAATATCTCCTTCCTGCTTTTCTGTTTTTATTTTCAATAACAGGAACTCATAGCCCCTGTGTTTTGCATTTTTTTCTATTTTTTTCAGGTCTGTTTTTTCAGGTTCAAAGAATCTAATTGAGGGATTTTTCAGAAATCTCCTGCAGGTTTTCCTGAATTTCTCAAAAGTTTCCTCAGAAAGCGCAGCAAGGGCATTTCTTTGTTTGTAAGTGGGGTCAACCAGTACAATCGGAGACTCTAATTTTGAGCTGTTAATGTCCATTAAAGCAACCTGCTTATTTCTAAAATGCTTCTCAATATCAATTATCTCCTTTTCTTTTCCAATTTTTGTCATTGCCTTTATAAAATTCATAAACCCTTTATAATGATAAACTAAAAGTTCAAGAGCATATCCTGAAAATCCTTTGATATATGATTCAGCCCCGTAGCAATTGTTGGCATAACAGAATGCCTTTGCAATCCTTATATCTTCCAGAATTTTCTCTGATTTGATTTTCTTCTTTATATAATTGACATGCGAATATGACAAATCTGTAACATTTTCAGACTCCTTCGGGCTTTTTATTTTCAGGACAGGAATCACTTCTATGAAAAACTGCGGGCTTATTTTTATCCTGAAATAATCTCTCGAGCCGTGAATTTTGGAGACATTTTTTATCCCTTTAAGTGCTTTCTCAAGAAGATTTGAAATATTTTTACTGCCATATTTTTTCTCATATCTGATGAAAACATCAACATCATACGAATCTTTTTTTACAATCGTGTTTTTTGCAAAACTCCCCCCGACAAAAATCTCTGCATTTATCTTCAGAGCCTTCAGATTTTCTTTGAGTTTATTCAGAAAATCTTTCATGGAATTTTCAATTAGTTCTAAATCCTCCTTCGGTGGCTTCATTTTTTCCAGAACTTCTTTTAAAAGAGAATCAATCTTCTCTCTTTTTGTTTGGGTCTTGGATTTCTTTAACATCTTTCAGACTTCTGTTCAGCGTCGAGGCAAGGTCAATTATATATTTTCCCTCCTCAAGCTTGTAAATTAACGGCCTCTTTTTATTAAATAAATTTACAATGTCTATCTCAAATTTTCCGTCTCCTGTAACTCTTACAGATTCCAGATCCAGAATTACAGGGGCTTTCTCGTCAGTTATTCCTGCAATCTCTCTGATATCTCTTTCAATATGCTCTTTTTCCTGCTCTGGAATTTCAAGGGGTTCTTCCTTTATTTTTCTCAGCTGTTCTTCACGAATATAAAAGAAAAAATGGCTTCCGCACTCAGCACAGCCAGTTAAAAGTTCCTTGCTTCCTGCAGGAATAATTCTGGAGCATCTCACGCATTGATGTGGCATTTTTGATTTTACTAATTTATATTAATCCAAAATCAAGGATGACATTGGCATTTTATACTAAACCAAAACAACATTATAAATTTAACTACAAAGTTTTTTATAGGAACCTTTTTTAATGAATATATGGTAAAAGATTACAAGAAAAGGTTTTTTAGTAATGGTGCACATTTTATAATTTTGGCAGCGTCTTTTGTTATTATGTTTTTTGGAGTATTAAAATTTCTTTTAGTCTCTCTTATTTTTATTCTGTTAGCAGCAGTTTTTGAGGGAGTAATCATGAATAGGTTTGTTAGTAATGGTAAAGAAAAAATTTCTAAAAAAGATAGTATTACAAAGCAAATAAAAAATGGCTCTTTATGGGTGCATGGAATAATGCACTTTATTAAAAAGTATAATCTAACCATTTATCATTCCGAAAAAATAGGAAACTTGACAGGAGTTATTTCTTATTTTGTTATATTCTTATATGTTGTAGTTGCATATTTATTGTATCAGGTTATCTCTTATTTTGCGTTTGTGATTTATTTAATACCAATAATAACAAATATTATTTATTATTTTAAATATAGTTATTATATTTTAGATTTTTCTAAAAAGAAATAATTACCTGTTCAAAAATAATTCAATCTTTTTCGGATTTCGCTTAATCTCCTTAACAATTGTTGCAGGCCCGATTATTGTTACAGCCCCCAAATCACCCCTGATAATTGCATTTGCAAGCCCCTGCCTCATCTTTCCTAAAAATCCTTCTTTTCCGTTTCCGGAAATTACAGCAAGTTCTATTCCTTTGAAATTGCTGATATGTCCAATCATTGCCATTGTGTCTCCAATCAGCCTTGTTTCCTCTTCTGTTTTCAGTCTTCCCTGAACTATAAGAATATTATTTCCCAAAACAATCCTGAGTATTTTTTTTATTCTCTCTGTGCTGTCTAAATTCCTTATTTCAGAATAAGGCAAAAACTGAATAGAAAATCCCTTAATTTTCCCTAAACTCTTCCCTCTTTTTTTGTTTATCATCTTAAATAATTTTCTTCTGTTCTAATTTTTTGTTTAGAACTATTTAATAATCCCCTAAAAATAAATAATAAAGCTAAAATAATAGCTAGGCATGAAGATAAGATTAATATAACTACTTTTTGTTGTTCAAATAATGTCTGATTTTGTGTAATATTCAAATATTCCATTGCTAAAATTTGTTTAGTTTCATTAGTATAATTTGAGGCTGAAAGAGAAGATTGAATATCATAAAAAGATTTTAAATCATACATATCTTTTTTTAGTTCATTATATGATGTAATTGAATAAATTAAACCCCCAATTCCTATTACCAATATTCCTATTCCAAGAATTAATTGAATTGTGCCAATTGTTTTTCTTTTCACCATCTTTTATATTATATATTGTAAAATATACTTTTTAATTTTTACTAAACCTTCTTTGCTACTTTGAAAATAGATTCATAAAATTCCTCCATATTTTTTCCGTATTTTGCGCTGATTCCGACAACGTCATATTCAGGAAATGCAGCCTCTATCTGCTTAATATTGGATTTCCTTAAATCAATTTTGTTCGCAACAATAATGACAGGAATCTTTCTAGCTACCAGATTTCCGATAATTGTAATGTTCACCTGATTGTAGGGGTTTTCAGTTGCATCAAGAACAATCACAACCAAATCCATGTCATCAAGCCATTTGATGCTTTCAATAACCCCCTGTGTTGCTTCTTTTGCCCTCATTTTTGCATCTTTTTTCTTTACTTTATATTTTAAAAAATCCTCATAATCTATTTTTGTCGCGATTCCCGGCGTGTCAATCATTTTAAAAGTCATTTTTTTCTCTTTGTAGCTTATTTCAACTTTTTCCTTGAACTGCACGTTTCTGGTTTCATGGGGAATCTTGCTGACACTTCCCATTTCCTGCCCTGTAAAATCCTTGCATATTCTGTTTGCAAGGCTTGTTTTCCCTGAATTCGGAGGCCCGTAAAATCCCAGTTTTATGTCCCTTTTATTTCTGAATAGCCTTGAGAATATTTTCTTGAAAAAATTTCTTACCACCCTTATTTCCATATTAATCATTTATCAAAATAGGTTTATTAAATTTTGTGTGTTTCACTGCATCTTTTCTTTTTTCTCCGGCATTTTTTTTGCAGATCCCCCAGGCATGCCTGTATTTTTTCCCATATATTTTCTCATGGCATATCTTATCTGCTCAGAATTCCACCTAGCTTTTCTCAGATTTTCACTTATCTGGCTGTTGCCCAGTCCTTTTGCTTTTGAAGTTGTGATGTATGTTGCAAGATTGTAAAGGTCATTTTTATTTTTGAATAGATATTTCTCATATCTTTTTTTGTACCATGTCTGGAGTGAGACATATGCTATAATTCCGATAATTATCAATAAAATAATAATCAGAATAAAAATAATCCACTTGGATATTTTTGCCTGTTCTTCTCCAGAAGAAGGTTCATAGGTTTCTTCACTCAAATCTAATTCACTTAAAGGGGGGGCTGTAAAAGCAGGCAAATCGCTGAATTCAATGTCTTCTGTTGTTGAAAAACTGATTGCCTTCTTGCTCTCCGGAATGCTGATATAAAAATATTCCCCGCTCTCTTCTTCCCCATAATCCTCCTTAAAAGTAAGGTTGTCTAATTTTTTAATTACAAAAGAAGGAACATAATCCAGGGCCTTTTTTTTAGTTATGTTTACATCAAATATTTTTACAATAACTTCCTTGTTTCCTCCATAAACTGCAGACAGCTCAATAAAACTTATTTTTGTCTCTATGTTTTCCTGATTCCAGATAAGAATTGAGTTTATGTATTTACTCTCTTCTCCAGATTCATATTCTCCTGTTCCTATTGATTCCAGCACATCCAAGTTTATACAACTCTCATTAGAAAAAAATGTCAGCCCGTCTGAGCTTTTGCTTATGTAAATTGAGTCTGGAATTGTTAAATTTGACAGGGCTTCTAAAATCTCCTCATCTGTTGCACTTGCATTTTCATAATCTTCCTGAATCTCTTCAAGTTCATCTTCATTCTCTTCAATTTTCAGAGTTTCATTGAGTATTCCCTGAATAAAAGAGTCAAAGCCTGCTATGGTTATTTTAATACTGTTTAGGTTAGCTATCTTTTCCTGCAGAGTTGCATTAACATCTCCTGTATTTTCTGATTCTGCAATTATTGTGATGTTCTCTGAGAAGATTTCTGTATTGCTAAAATTTAGCTGATAAGTGTAGTTACCCAGAGTTTCAGGAGTGAAAAAGCTTCCGTCAGTTAAGTATAATTTCTGGTAAGAGGAATTGCTCACTTGTCCGTCCTCTGTAATGTCATATATAAAATTGCTGTTTTCATCCAGCAATTCCTGCAGAGTTATTGAATTTCCGAAACTATCATTGAAGAAAGAACTGTTAGATTCATTTTCAAAGCTTATGTTTATCCACCCTATAATTCCTGCTCCTCCTTCATATTCTGTGGCGATTGAGTTATTTGGTTCTCCAAGTTGAAAAGTGGCACATACAAAATTTATGCATAAGACAGCCACAAGTACAGCCAGATATATACCTCTTTTTTCACCCATTTAATATCCCACGGAAGGATATTTTATAAATGTTATTCTGGCTTCCCTCTTTTTTAATTAAATCTCTTTTGTAAATATATACTGAAAATAAGCCTTTGGGAACTTTTTTCTTAAATTTTTTAAATTTTCTAGTGAAGGATTTTTAATGCTTAATTCAACAAAATCCTCTCCAAAATTTCCTTTTCTCAAAATAGGTAACTTAAATTTTTCTGGAAAATAAACATTTTTTTTATATTGAACTAATAAAAAAGGTTTATAGTTTAATGAAGAATAAAATTCTACAGCTTTATCATCTGAGCCAACATTTATTTTTTTATAATCTTTTTTCTTAGCTATTTTTTCAAATTCTTCAACTAATCTTCTTCCAAATCTTCTCTTTTGAAATTTCGAATCAATTGCAATTTCACTTATTAATAAATAATCTTCTCTAGGAAAACCAGATATTACTCCAATTAAATCATTATCAAGAAAGATTCCGAGAAAAAATTCAGGATATTTGTTAAATTTTTCATAAAGAAAATTAGAATTTCTAACTCTTTTTTTCCCTAATTCTTCATCTAATATTTTGATTGCCTTATTAAATTCTTTGTCTTTAATATGCCTGATTTCTAAATCTGATAATAATCTCATTTTTTCAAAATCAGAAAAAACTTTTTCTTCTTCTTCATTTAATCTTTCTTTATTATCTCTTCTTATGCTTCTTTGAATTCAGAATAAGATAAACTAAAATTATTATTGCAATTGCTGCAATCAGGCTGTGAATTCCGAAAAACGGAAGCTGAATTTGTGCAGGGCATTCCACAGTGCTGCTTCCATCTATGCATTTGCTCTCTTCATTATTAGGGTCTAAATGCAATGGATTATCTTCATCCCACACCCATTCTGCAGTCCATGAATAGCTAAGATACCCATCATCACAATTGTCAGTGGAGGTATCATGATATATACAAGTTCCTGCTTTGAAAGAGTCAGACAATCCGCACTCCAAATTTCCCCAGATTATGTTGCAGATTTTGTCAATGCTGTTTTCAATTAATACATATTCTCCGTCACATATTGTTGATGGGTCTGGACCTTCTGGACAGGTTACTCCTGAGCAATCTGCTGTGCCTGTAACCACCCTGCATATATCCCCATTTGAATTATTCACAGGGATAATCACCCCTCCACATACATCTTCTTCAGTTGGTTCAGTCGGGCAGCTTACTCCAGAACAATCCTTTGTTCCCCACTTTACTCTGCAAATACTATCACAGTCATCTTTAACTGAAACCCCCTCCCCTTCACAGATAGTATCTGAAGAAGGTCCGTTAGGGCAAGTGCATTCTGATGAGCAGGCTTTTGTTCCAACAATTTTTTTGCAAATATATCCTTTCTCATTATATACAGGAACCTGAACTCCTACATCTATTGTTGAAGCAGCTGGTCCTGCAGGGCATTTTATTCCTGAACAAGAAGTTGGTCCTGCTGCACTTCCTGTAACCTCTCTGCATATTGCTTGTCCTAATGTATTATAAATTCCTAATTTTTTAACTGCTGCGCAAATATCTGCTGCAATTGGTTTTCCTGGACAATCTGCACCGCATGAACCTGAAACAAATTCGCAGACATCAGAACCATCATTCCAGGAGCAATAACAGTCATCACACACAGAATCCCCACAATCACAGATATCACACTTTTCATCTGATACACAATCTATTTCTCTGCTTGCCCCATCATGTTCTGCTGCTAAGCAAATATCAGCACTGCAGTCTGTAGAGGTATTATAATGTGAACAATACATTTTTCCAGTGCAGAATCCGATATGTATATATGCATAAAAATACCCACTTTTCAAATCACTGTCATCATTTACTTTAAAATAAAATTCATAATCTTCGTCGCTGTCATCGCTTGCAGAATTATCTATGTCTGTCTGATTTATTGTCCAGGTTGCAACTGCTTTTCCATTTGCATCAACACTTCCTGTTATTGCAAGTGCTCCTGTTCTTATATTGTCATCAAAAAGCAAATCATTTTCAAAAACTTCAAAAGAGGCACTTCCTTCTGGAAGTCCTGAATTTTCAACAACCATTTTTATATTATAAGTAAGAGTAATTGGTCTCGGGTCTTCTGAAGAAGAAGGTATTGGTGCTTCAGTAGTATAAAAAGCCCAGTATACATTTGGTTCTTCCGGAGAAACACACTGTCCATCTGAATTGCAGATTTCTGGTGGCGGACACATTGGACAATTTCTGGTTACTATACCTGTCCCGCATCTAACATCTTCACCTGTAGCAGTTCCGCACTCTTTTCCTAATCTTGTGCAAAATTCTTCCTTAGTTTCAAGCCCACAAACACACTGAAAAAATTCATTACATGTATAATTTTCTCCGAAGTCTACTGCACAATTTCCGCAACTTCCTCCGCACCCATTATCTCCGCACATCTTTCCTGCACATGAAGGCGTGCAACCAATGCAGGCACCATTAGTGCAAGTATAGCCTGAAGGACAAGGTAAAGTATTTACTACACAAATACCATTAGAGCAACTTAATTCATCTACAAATAAACTATTTCCTGCACAAGTATCATTATATTTACCTGTTAAATCCTCACATGTTCCTTTATTAGTTACATTAGAACCATCACTGTCTTCGCATGTCTCTACAGGTGCTTCTGTGCATGTCCCATAACCCTCTTCCCAAGAACAACCAGACGGTGTGCAAGAACTTTGGGTTGTTAAACCAGAACAACTCGTATATGTATATTCATAAGCAGGCCCAATATATGTGGTACCGTGTGACCAATGTGACCCCCCTATACCCAAAAAATTCTTAACACAAGAATGTTCATACCAATCTCCATCAATGATTTCATAACCCATATTTTTTCCAGCATCCCCAACATTAATACAACACTCAAATCCATCCATAGTGGGACTGTAAATATGTCCTGCCTGCGTAGAAAAATTCCTATTTGCATCACAAGAAAAAATTGAATTATTACAACCCCATACTGCTTGATCAGGATAGTCTAGTGTTTCTTCATAAGTTTTTAAAGGTGTGGTGTAAGCATCACAACTGCGATATGGTGCATATTCCTTAAAATTAGAAAGGTAATTTCCAGAACAAGAACCCCCTTCGCCTTCACAAGTTTCTCCAACATTGCAATCAGAATCAATCAAACAACCGGATTGCCATATACAACCTGAATAACTTTGACAAATGCTTGCAGAAGTATGATCAAAAGAAGAACAACTACCAGTTCCATAACAATATCCTGATTCACAATACCCATTGACACATACTTCTCCAGAAGCACACATTGGATAATCAGAATAACATGCACATTTTCCATTATTACAGTAGGCAACACAATCGTCATTAGAATTGCATGTGGTAGGTCCATAACTCTGCCATGTACAACCATTTACCCCTTGACAACTGCTGCCTGACAAAGCACTACAAGAAATACTTCCTGTGCAATAACCCGCACTCACAAAAGAATTAATGGAAAATATCAAACTAAAGATTCCTATCAATAAAATTATGCCCCTTTTTTTCATGTTAATTTTAGTGAAAAGGATTTTATAAATCTTTTTATAGAAATTAATTTTCTTTAATTAAAATAGCATTAATAAGTAGAAAACTCAAATCGAAATATTTATATACTACTTTAGTGTAGTTACATTATGAGAAAATCAAGGAAATTAAAGAGTTTATTGTATGGACTTCCTATTGCACTTGCAAGTTTTTTGCCTATGAAATCACAGGCGCAGGAAAGATTAATAATTGACAATTTTTCCCAGCCAAATGACACAACCCTCAACTATTACGGAAGCGGGGATGTAAATGAAGATAATGTTCTAAATTGGAAGGACTATTATGCCATGGGTTCTGTTCAAAATGATATGTCAGATATAAATGGGGATGGTGTTATTAATGATAGTGATAAAAAAATCCTTAAAGATAAATTAGATGGATCAAGAGAATATCTTCCTGCACATTGGAATAAATTAAGCACAGCAGAAAAAACAGCTTGGTTTGAAAAAATGGTGAGAGTTGATCAAACAGATACCATTAGTGCTAGTAGTATCTTTGATTGTGGTCATTTTGCTGTTACTTTTGCAATTAATTTTCATGGATTTAAATCATTAGAAGATGGTGTAAGTTCAGACTTTCGCTGGCGTTTATTCACTAAAAATTCCAGATTCAACATTCCTGTTACTACTGTTGGTACAATGGCTATTTTTGAACAACCTCATGCAATTAACGGCGTTCTTATAGGGGATAATCCCCTTAATTTTTCTGATTGGTATTTTGTTGAACCTCAAACAGACCAAAAAGTCCTCCCTGGAATTTCTTGGTCTATGTATAATAATAATAGAGTATATAATAATTCTATACAAGAAATAAACCCTAAAGATGGGGCAATTTCTGAGTTGCCTTTAATTCTATGGTATTTAGATGAAAACGGAGTTCCTACTTTACTTGATTCTAGTCTATATATGGTTACATCAAATCCAAACAAAGATACAACCCCACCCCAACTAAATCTCTCTTCACCTGTTACAGATTCAATTTATAATCATTCAGAGGTTAATTTAGAATATTTAGTAAAAGAAAATCAAACTTTTTTAGATAGTTGCAAATATAAATTAAATAATGCTTCTTGGCAATATATTAGATGTATTGATTCTAAGATTCCCATCTTTCCTACAGATTCAATTTCCGGAACAATTTCTTTGCCTGCAATTGAAGGAGAAAATAATTTAATATTTTATGCAAGTGATATTGCCAAGCCAGAAACAAACAAAGCAACTAAGAATATAAAATTCTTTGTTGACAAAACCCCACCAACTACATCTGATAATGTTCCAGAAGCATGGCAAAATTCTGATTTTGATGTAACTTTAACACCTAATGATGCACTTTCAGGTGTTGTATCTACAAAATATTGCATTAGTTCTTCAGATGACTACTGCACTCCTGACACAGAATACACAGAGCCTGTTTCAATCACAGACGAAAACGCAAAATACTTCAGATACTTTAGCACAGACAAAGCAGGAAATAATCAACCCATAGTGAGCAGAGCAATTAAGCTAGACAAAACAACCCCTGAGATAGATATCTCTTCTCCAGAGGCAAATGAGTTTTACAAAGATATGGGTGAGGTTAGATTCACTATTACAGATGCAAATTTAGATAGTTGTTTTTATAGTGCTGATAATGGGCAGACAAAAACATATTTCCCATACACAAGCGGGTTAGAATCCACTCTTAATATAACATCCAATGAAGGTCCAAATAAGTGGGCTCTTTATGCAAAAGACAAGGCAGGAAATAAATTAGAGCAAGAGATTGAATTTATTGTTGATAAAACAACCCCAAAAATAGATATTACTAGCCCAGAGAGCAAAAAATATGCAGAGGAAGTTAATGATTTTGTATTCACTGTTACAGATGCAAATTTAGATAGTTGTTTTTATAGTGCTGATAATGGGCAGACAAAAACATATTTTCCATGCACAAGCGGAGCAGAAACCACTCTTAATATAACATCCAATGAAGGTTTAAATAATTGGTCTCTTTATGCAAAAGATAAGGCAGGAAATAAATTAGAACAAAATGTTGTATTTGAGTTTGTTCCAGATTCTGTTGAAGAAAATCCTTTGGAAAAGTCTTTTAAAGAATATCCAAATCCAACAACAGGACCTGTAAATTTTGAATTTTATTTAAACACCCCGGAAAATTTAAGATTTAATGTGTATAATATAGCAGGAAAAGAATTAGAAAATATTGTTGTTGAAGGAAACCCAGGGGAGAACAAGATTTCATATGATTTTTCAAAATACAGCTCAGGATTTTATATTTACAGGTTTGAAGGTTCAGGCAAAAGAAATGTAAAGACTGGGAAGATAATTAAGAGGTAATTGAATAGTAGTAACAATAGAAAAATTTAAATAGACTTTTCCATACTTAAATATACATGGAAAAATTGATATTTCCTGATTTTAAATTATTACCTGAATATGACCTTAGTAAAGTGATTTCTCCAAGAAAATTATTTAAATTAAAAAAAACAAGGGTTTATTTATCAACTGAAGAAGAAAGTGAAAAAACAAAAGGCAATATAGATAATGTTCCACCAACATCTTTTTTGAGGCAGTTTGAGTCATGGTTAAATTATTTAAAAGAATTTTTTGAAAAGATTTATGATTTAAATTTAAATTTTGATAAAAATAGATTAGACGAAGCATCAAATATTTTTAATGAATTCCAACAAAATTTTGTTGAATCAAGTTGGTTATCAAAAGCCTTAAAAAAATATGTTGAAGATAAAACTCAGCTAATTTGTTATCTTGGAAGATTGCTCCCTTCCGAAATTGTAATAGCTTTAACAATGAGTAAACCAAGTGCATTAGAGTTAAAATTAATTCATGAATCTCAAGCTAAATTTGGTAACACTAAATCTAAAAATTTTCTTTCAAAAGTATTTTTTTCTGGATTAAACTATAAACCATCTGGTCAATTATCTTTGGGCGAAATTAAACAAATTAAAGAAAATTTAAAACAAACAAGTGACGAAAAAAATAGATTAATGATGCTTTATCCTAGATTAGAACCTTTAGATAAATTATTGTGTTTAGATAATTGTGAAGAAATGATTTTTTGGAAGATAGGAAGTCATAGATATCTTATGTATGGATTATATTATAAATTAGCTAAGGTTTTAGATAAAGAAATTAAAGGTCCACCATCTATTTTAGATTATACAATTAATCTAGATATCTTATATGAGAAATTGAGAAATTTTGGAGATAAAAATGAAAATTAAAGAATATACTCAAAATTCAAAAGCAAGATATTTAATGCGACAAGAATATTTTGGATACACCATATATGATAAAATATTACTAATTCAAAAATATTTAGTAAACTCGCAAGTTCCAGATATAAATGAATTTTTAAGAAACCATTCTGATTATAAGATCATAGATAGTGATTTAGGGAATACAAGAAAGGATTTACTTGTTTCACCTACTAGAGTATATTTTGAAGTAACGAGAAAATGTAATCTTCGTTGTATTAACTGTTTTAATAATTCGGGGAAATGTATGGTAAATGAGATGAGTACAGAAGAATTAAAAAAAACAATTGAGGGTTTACACAGAGATGGGGTATTTGAAGTAAGG
>CAYYME010000016.1:0-8757 GCA_964473005.1 Candidatus Woesearchaeota archaeon
TTGATGATATACCAAATATTCCAATGCCTTATTTATGCTAGTTATCATAAAATATCTTAAAATTATTAGTATAAAAAGATTACTATAATAAATTCACAAATGCCTCTTTATTCTTTCTTCTAATTCCTCAGCAGGCATTGAACCTATAAATTGTTCAGCAACTTCTCCATCTTTAAACAAGATAAAATTGGGGATAGAATGCACCCCGAATTTGCTCGCGAGCATCTGATTTTCCCCGACATCTATTTTTCCGACTTTTAGTTTCCCCTTCATCTTTTCTGCTATCTCTTCCAGCACAGGACTCATCATCAGACAAGGCATGCACCAGTCAGCAAAAAAATCCACCAGCACAACACCTTCTTTGATGAAATCATCAAACATGCCGTTTGTCAGTTCTTTTGTGTGTTCCATAATTTTTATCCTAAAAAAAAGATATTTTTAAAGATGTTGGTTTGGAATATATTTCAAAATACACATCTATTTAAAAAAGATAATTAATAAAAGATATTATGACTCAGCAATATCAAAATCTCTTAAAGAAGATTATCTTAAAAGGAGATGTTGGATACGAACCAAGAACAAGAGAACATACAATAGGTATTTCTGCATTTTCAAGCTCTTATGATTTAGGAGAAGGATTTCCTAACTTAACCACAAAGAATGTTCCTCCAAGACTTCCTTTTGAAGAATTATTCTGGAAACTTCGTGGGGAGAGAAATGTAAAGTCACTTGTTGATAAAGATGTTAATATTTGGACTGCTAATGCTTTTGACAGATACTTAAAACATAAAGGATTAAATGAACAAATTCCAAAGCATTCTCCTCAATGGAATAAAGAGTTTGAAAGATATTCTGAAAAAATAAAAAATGATCCTGAATTTGCAAATGAAGCAGGAGATTTAGGTCCTGTTTATGGATTTCAATGGAGACATTGGCCAGGTCCAGACGGAAAAGAATTTGACCAATTAGTAAAGGCATTGAATGGAATTAAAAATAATCCTGGTTCAAGATATCATGTTCTTAATTCGTGGAACGTGGCAGATTTAGAAAAAATGGCTTTAGGTCCCTGTCCATTTTGGCATCAATTTAGTGTTTTTGGAGAGAATATAGACCTAACAATGGTTCAGAGAAGTAATGATTCTTACTTAGGAGATCCTTTTAATCAAGCACAAGATGCCTTATTTTTAACACTTGTTGCAAATGAAGCAGGACTCAATGCAAGATATTTTAATCATCAAACAATCAATACACATATTTATCTTGGAGTTGCACCAAGATCAGACTTTTGGAAAAATCAAAAAAACGTAGAGAAATTCAAAGACAAATTTAAAAATATCACCAACAGAGAAGACTATATGGATTTAAGAGATTGGTATCTAAAACAATCTCCTGAAGAAAGTGAAGGAAATGAAAAGAAAGATCATATGCCATTTGTTTTGCAACAACTATCAAAAGAGCCCAGAAATTCTCCTTCTTTAAGAATAATAAATCCAAAACTTCCTCTGCTAGAAGCAATATATCTTCCTGTTTTAGACGTTGTTGAATTAAAAAATTATGATCCTCACAAGTGGGCTTCTAAGGCAGAAATGGCTGCTTAGTAAAAATGAAAAGAGGAAAATATATTATCTTTGAAGGTGGAGAGGGATGTGGCAAATCTACTCATTCTGATTTTGTTCTGGATTATCTCAGCAAAAAAGGAATTTCTGCAATAAAATCCAGAGAGCCGGGAGGAGTAAATGAAGCAGAACAGATAAGGGAGGTTCTTTTAAACAAAGAAAATGATCTTCATCCTTTATCCGAGCTTTATTTATTTCAGGCTGCAAGAACAGAATTTTTCCGAAGAGTAATAATTCCAAACTTAGAGAGTGGAAATTCAGTTCTCTCAGACCGCTCAATGTATTCTTCAGAAGCCTATCAGGGATATGCAGGAGGAATTGACTTAAAATTAATTAAGAGTCTTAATAAAAAATCTACTTTTGGAATTAAGCCCGATTTAGTGGTATTAATAGATATTGCTCCTGAAAAAGGTTTAGGGAAAGAATCTAACCCTGACAGAATGGCTGGGAAAGGACTGGATTTTCATAAAAAAGTAAACTCAGGGTATTTAGATATTGCAAAGGAAAATCCTGAATTTTTCTTAGTTATTCCCTATATTGAAAA
The DNA here is from genome assembly GCA_964473005.1 of Candidatus Woesearchaeota archaeon. Taxonomy (GTDB): domain Archaea; phylum Nanobdellota; class Nanobdellia; order Pacearchaeales; family GW2011-AR1; genus JAFCEV01. The sequence goes on from CAYYME010000016.1 coordinate 2,161, forward strand.
TGGAGTTGAGGGTATGAAATCCCTGTATCTCCCAAGAATAAATGAATTATTTAAATTTTAATATTCTTCAACTTCGTCATTTAAAATATTTAAATCTATTCCGGCTTGCTGAAACATTTCTTCAGAATCTTTTCCAGCATGATATTTTTTTTCGCAAACAACTCTTTTGATTCCAGAGTTGATAATCATTTTTGCGCAAACAATACAAGGAGTCATCTTACAATATAATGTCGCACCATCAATTGGAATTCCGAGTTTTGCTGCCTGGCAAATCGCGTTTTGTTCTGCATGAGTTGTTCTGACACAATGTTCTGAAATACTTCCATCCTCGTGAATTGTTTTTTTAATTTGATGCCCAACTTCATCACAATGAGGCAAGCCTTTTGGAGAACCAACATAACCTGTAACTAAAATTTGTTTATTTTTTGCAATAACACATCCGCTTTTTCCCCTATTGCATGTTGCTCTTGTAGCAACTGCTCTTGAAACTTCCATAAAATATTCATCCCATGTTGGGCGGGGGATTTTTTTCTCAAGTTCATCATAAAGTTTTTTTACATCCTCCCTTGCTTCTTCTAATGTTCCAGAATTAATCAAAGTAACATCTGCTAATTGCATACATTTTTCAACAGCTTGTCCAGTTGTGGATTCTCCGACACCTTTATCTCTGTTATCCACCCTTAGAAATTCTTCAAATGTTTTTGGGTCACTTTCGCGATTTCTTTCAACTAATCTTTTAAATCTAATTTCTCTTGGTGCGTCCACCGAAACAAGAAAAAATCCCTTAAGTTTCTTTAAAGTTTCAACTTCAGAAGGATTACGAATACCATCTACCATCGCTTTTTTATATTCTTGATTTTTAATTTTATTTAACACTCTCTCGGCAAGAAAAGTAGACCCCTGAGTTTCTCTTAGATGGTTTCCTAAATTCTGTAAATTCTCTCTTGTAAGGGGAATTTTATTTTCTTTTGCAACTTCTCTCAATTCATCAGACAAAGACAAATAAACAAAACCTTTTTCTTTAAAAAATTCAGAAACAACCCCTTTTCCAGAAGCCAAAGTTCCTGTAAGCCCGATTATCATAAAGAATCTTAATCCCTTTCTTTTTTAAAAATTATTGTGATACAAATAGTTAATTAACTTAAACTCTAATTTCAATTTTATCAAAGAAATCTTTAACGTCTTCTTTAATTTCAAGCAGATATTCTTCAGAAACATCTTTTTCTTTCAAAAAATTCTTGTCAATTAATTTTCCCTGATTTTTAAAACCCTGCAAAACATATTTTTTTGGTCTTTTTTCCAGAATTTTCATTACCCATTCACAAAGAGCTTTTATCTCTTCCCTATTGTGAAACCTATTTAAAATCGTTGTTCTAAACTCATAATCAATTCCTGATTCAGCAATAACTTTTATACTCTTTTGTATTTTTTCAATGTTAACATCAACTCCTGCAACTTTAGAATAATTTTCCTTTGAAGATTTTAAATCCATCGAAACAAAATCAATCAATCCCTTTTCAATAAATTCCTTTAATTTTTCAGGGAAACTCCCATTTGTGTCCATCTTAATAAAATAACCCAAACTTTTTATTTCTCTCAGGAAATTTTCTTCTAAACTTAACAAAGGCTCCCCACCTGTGATACAAACTCCATCAAGATACTTTTTCCTTTTTTTTAAAAAATCAAGAATTTCTTCTTCGGAATATTTTATATTGTTTTTTTCAATGACTAATTCAGGATTATGGCAAAAACCGCATCTGAAATTACACCCATACAAAAAAAGAGTGCAAGCTAATTTATCTGGATAATCAATTAAAGTTAATTTTTGCAGTCCACTGATTATCATTTTGCACTTATTAAGTTTTAAACATTTTTCTGTCTTTGAATTCTTCTCTTTTTCCTTCATTCCATTGTTCTACAGGCCTTAAATATCCAACAACTCTGGAATACCTTTCACATTTTGTTCTTCCTTCAATTTCTTTTTCCATTTTCATCCCTCATTTAATTAATTGAACTTCTTTCTGGTTTTCTTTATATCCAATTTCCTGATCGCATTTTGGACAGTACTCATGGTCTCCTGAAATGTAACCGTGTTTTGGACAAATTGAAAAAGTAGGAGTTAATGTAAAATAAGGCAAGTTAAAATTTTCTGATATTTTCTTGACAAGTTTTTTGACGCCAGATTTATCTAAACGTTCTCCAACAAACCCATGGAAAACTGTCCCGCCAGTATATTTTGTCTGTAACTCGTCCTGCAACTCTAATGCTTCAATTAAATCATCAGTATAATTTACAGGAAGCTGACTCGAATTTGTATAATATGGTTTTGCTCCTTGTTTTAGAGAAACTTCGTTTGCAACAATAATCCTCCCAAATCTTTTTTTGTCACCTTTTGCGAAATGATAAGTTGTTCCTTCTCCAGGAGTTGCCTCTAAATTATAAATGTTCCCTGTTTCCTCCTGATACTCCTCCAATTTCTCCCTCATAAAATCCAAAATTTTTAAAGCAAATTTTTTTCCTTTTTCAGTTGCAATTGTTTCTCCGGGCATAAAATTCACAATCGCCTCATTCATTCCAAGCAAACCAATTGTGGAAAAATGGTTTTTCCAATATTGCTGAAATCTTTTATAAATATGTCTTAAATAAAATTTTGAATAGGGATACAATCCTACCTCAGTGAATCTTTCCAGAACTTTCCTTTTTATTTCAAGACTTTCTTTAGCAAGTTCCATTAATCTCCCCAGTTTTTCCAATAAATCTTCTTCATCAACAGCAGTAAATCCCAGTCTTGGCAAATTTATTGTAACAACCCCAATACTCCCAGTTTGAGGATTCGCTCCAAATAAACCCCCTCCTCTTTTTCTTAATTCCTTTTGATCCAGCCTTAGACGACAACACATGCTTCTTGCATCTTCCGGATTCATGTCTGAATTAATAAAATTAGAAAAATAGGGGATTCCGTACTTTGCTGTCATCTCCCAAATCAAATCATATTCTGGATTGTCCCAATCAAAATCTTTTGTAATGTTATAGGTTGGTATCGGAAAAGTAAAAACTCTTCCATTTGCATCACCCTCAATCATGCAATCTGCAAAAGCTTTGTTAATCATATCCATCTCTTTTTGAAATTCCTTGTATGTTTCTTTTTGGGGTTTTCCTCCAATAATTGCAGGCTCGTCTTTCATGTAGTTTGGAACTTTTAAATCCATCGTAATATTTGTAAAAGGTGTTTGAAAACCAACTCTCGTCGGAACAGCGAGATTAAATAAAAATTCCTGCATTGCTTGTTTTACTTTCTTATAATCACAATCATCATATCTAACAAAAGGAGCCAATAAAGTATCAAAATTTGAAAATGCCTGTGCACCCGCAGTTTCTCCTTGCAAAGTATAAAAAAAATTCACAATTTGTCCCAAAGCCGTTCTAAAATGTTTTGCTGGTTTTGAAGATACTTTTCCAGAAACACCAGTAAAACCAGTAATTAATAAATCTTTTAAATCCCATCCAACACAATATGCTCCGAGAGTTCCTAAATCATGAATATGTAAATCAGTATGCTCATGAATCTGCCTTATTGCTTCAGGATAGACCCTTCTTATCCAGTAATTGGTGATTATTTTCGTTGCAAGATAATTATTCAATCCCTGCAGAGAAAACCCCATATTAGAATTCTCTTTAATCATCCAGTCATTCAATCCAATATAATCTTCAACAGCATCGATTGTATCAAAAAGTACTTTGACATTCCTTAATTCATCATGACTTTTTCTATAAAGAATATAGGCTTTTGCTGTTTTTGCATGCCCCTCTTCAATCAACATTTTCTCAACAAGGTCCTGCACTTCCTCAACTTTTGGGATTCCTTTATCCCCCCACTCTTTATCTAGGTTTTTAACAATTAAATCAGAAATTTCTTCTGTTCTTTTTTTATCTGTTCCTCCAACAGATTTAACAGCTTTCCAGATAGCCTCACTTATTTTGGATTTATCAAAAAGCACGACACTTCCGTCACGTTTCCTTATTTTTTTAACCATCTTAAATTTCTTTCATAACCTCTCTGAAATCTTTTATATCCCTAAAGTCCCTATATACTGAAGCAAATCTGATATATGCAACCTTGTCCAACCTTTTTATTTTTTTAGATACTAAATCACCTATAATTGAACTGTTCACTTCTTTTTTCCCTTTTTTTCTCAGTTGTTCTTCAATTTCGTTTATCATCTGCTGGATTTTATCAAGTGAAACAGGACGCTTTTCAAATGCTTTTTCCACCCCTGCTTCAAGTTTTTCCCTGCTGAATCTCTCCCGTCTCCCGTCTTTTTTTAGTACATATAAATCGCTTATCTCTACTTTTTCATATGTGGTAAATCTCTTTTTGCACCTGAGGCACTCCCTTCTCCGTCTTACTCCCTCACGCGAAGCTCTTTTGTCAGTTACTTTTGATTTAGTATAAAAACAATACGGACATTCCATTTTATTATATTTATATTTGTATACAATATGTTGTATGCCTAAAACTTCTTTCTTACTACTCGTTGTATAGCAAGATATTTATTAAAAAACAGGAAGTATTTAAAGATTTGTAACTTTCAAAAAAAGTAACAAGTTTTTTAAACTTATTTTTCCTGTTCAGATTAAGAGGAGGTGAAAATGGATTTTGATATAAGCAGTTTAGTGGATTTATCCAGTCTGTCGCCTGGGCTTCTTGTGTTGGTAATAGTTATCACAATCTGGAAGCTAATCTGGTATGGTCTTGCTTTATACACCTCATTGGAAAAAAAGCATAAAACATGGTTTGTGGTTCTTTTCTTAGCAGCTTTTATTTTAAATGATGCAGGTATACTGGCAATAATCTATCTGGCAATAAACAGGAAAAAGAAGCCGGCGAAGAAAAGAAAGAAATAATTATTTTTTAATTTTCATTAATTCGCACTTCCGGCATATATTCTTTCTGGAAGGCTCTCCGCAGATTTTGCAGTAATTAATCTGGCTGTTGTCTGTTTTGATTCTCCTGGAAATTTCCAGAAAATTCCCCATCATGTTTTGTCTTTCTTTTTCTGAAATTTTCTCAAAAAGCTTTCTGGCTTCAACCCTGTAAGTTTCTTTTCTGTAAGGACAGGTTTCCCTGACTGCAGGAAGTTTTAATTTTCTGAAATAATTTTCAATCTCTTTTTCAGAAATAAAAAACAGGGGCTTTATTTTTACCACAAATTTGGAATCTTTTGTGTCTAATACTGGTCCAAAATTTGAATTTAACTGCGGGCTGCCTTTAAAGATATTCATCAGAAAAGTCTGTAATTCATCTTCCCTGTGATGCCCTGTAGCGATTTTATCTGCTTTTAATTTTCTTGCTTCTCTGTTCAAAATCCACTTTTTTATTACTCCGCAGATTGTGCAGTTGCTGAGCCTGTCGGGATTTTTCTTAAATATTTTAATTATCGGTTTTCCGATTTCCTGTTTGACATTATAAACATGAAGTTTAATTCCTAATTTCTCGCATAATTTTTTTACTGCTTTCAGGCAATCTTCGCTGTATTTTCCTAAGCCAATGTCGATATGAATAGCTTCTATATTATATCCTAATTTGTTTAACAGGTGGGCAACTGCTGCAGAATCTTTTCCCCCTGAAAGAGCGATTAGTATCTTTTGTTTTTTATTACAGAGATTATATTTCTTAATCGTATCTTTGACTTTTTGTTCAATTTCTGAAAACATATAATAAAGATAATTCATAAGAAATTATAAATTTTGTGTCCGAGTCAGCAGAAATCAAAAATCAAATCTAGGGTCTCCATTAAAAATTTCAATTTTGTCAGAACCATTATATCTTGTTCCAAATCGCCCTCTTTCTTGTATGTGGCTATATGCCCTACTATTTATTTTTACTTGAATTTTTTGGATTGATTCCCAACTTTTAAAATCATCTGGCAGATATTTTAGTTCTATTCCGTCGCTTTCATTATTATCTGCTAATTCTAAACTTATAATTTTCTTTAAATCTTTACCACCAAAATGTTCTGTTAATGGTGCTTCAACTTTTTCTTGTAGCAATCCTTGAAGCTCTTGAGTTTTCTTATCTAACATTAACATATAATCTTGTCCGTCGAATGTTGCTTTCATAAAAATAGAATAAAATTAAAATTTATAAACATATAATATAGTTAAAAATATATTTCAGCCCTTTTTATTTTTTCTTTTTCTCATAATCCTCAATTGCTTTTTTCAGAGCCTCCTGAGCCAGATGTGAACAGTGAATTTTTATCGGCGGCAATCCTCCAAGGGATTTTACAACATCTTGAGATATTATCTTTTGGGACTCTTTCAGAGTCTTTCCTTTTGCAAGCTGAGTAATCATGGATGATGTTGCAATAGCAGCAGCACAGCCGAATGTTTTGAATTTTATATCATTAATTTTATTATTCTTTACTTTAATGTAAACCCACATAATATCTCCACATATAGGATTTCCAATTTTTCCAACTCCATCTGGATTTTTTATTTCACCCATGTTTTTGGGGTGAAGGAATTCACTCATGACTTTTTTTGAATATTTCAGGGGCATTTTAGTTTATCAGCGGACTTATTCTCCTCAGTTTA
>CAYYME010000016.1:8857-13071 GCA_964473005.1 Candidatus Woesearchaeota archaeon
TTTGAATATTTCAGGGGCATTTTAGTTTATCAGCGGACTTATTCTCCTCAGTTTAGTTACAATTTGCTTGATTTTCTCAATAAAATAATCAATTTCTTCTTCTGTTGTGAATTTGCTTATGCTTATTCTTAATGAACTGTTTGACTGCAGAGGACTTAAGCCAATTGCTTTCAAAACATGGCTTGTTTCAAGAGTGTTTGACATGCATGCACTTCCTGTTGAAGTGTAAATCCCCTCATTTTCCAGATATCCTCCGATAGCCTCTCCTTCAATATTATTAAATGAGACATTCACATTGTTGCATAATCTGCTTTTTCTTGGACCATTTAAAGTTACATTTGGTATTTCCAATAATCTACTGATTAATTTGTCTCTTAAAATTGTCATCCTTTGAATATCTTTAGAGTTAACAATTTTCACTGCCTTTGCAAAACCGACAATTCCCGGAATATTCTCTGTCCCGCTTCTGAGTTTCTTTTCTTGTCCTCCTCCATGAGCAAGAGGGATTAATTTAATTCCCTTTTTGATATATAATGCTCCAACCCCTTTTGGTCCATGAATTTTATGTGCATTTAGAGTTACCAAATCAAGATTCTGCTTAGTAACATTAATCGGAACTTTTGTAAAACTCTGGCAGGCATCTGTATGAAACAAAACTTTTTTTTCCCTGCAGATCTTTCCTATTTCTTCAATATTTTGTATAGTCCCTATTTCATTATTTCCGTGAATTATTGAAACCAAAAATGTTTTTTCTGTTATTGCTTTCTTCAATTCATTCAAATCAATAAATCCTTCTCTGTCTACATTCAGATAGGTAATTGGTGCTCCTTTTGTTTCAAGCCATCTGCAGGCATTCAGAACTGAATCATGCTCAATTCTTGTGGTGATGATATGATTTTTTTTGGGATAATTTGTAAAAAACAAACCTTTTAGTGCAAGATTATTGCTCTCAGTCCCTCCTGAAGTGAAGATTATCTCCTCTGTTTTTGCATTAATCTTTTTTGCAATCATTTTTTTTGCCTTTTCCAGTGCATTTTTTGCTTCCTGCCCTGCTGTATGCTGGGAAGATGCATTTCCAAACTTCTCGCTGAAATAAGGGAGCATTTCTTTTACAACTCTCTCATCAACTTTTGTTGTGGCTGCATTGTCGAAGTAGAGGGGGTTCATCTTTTACATCCTGCACAGTAGGTGCATTTATGTTTATCAATTATATTTAAAATGGGAATTATGGTTTTTTTATTAAGACTATAGATTCTCTCTTTTCCTTTCTGCTTTACAAGAGCCAAATTACAACTTCTTAACAAAGCTAATGCATGGGACAATTTACTTTGCTCTATTTTTAATTTTTTAGATAATTCACTCACAGAACTTTCTTTTTCTTTTAAAGCAGAGATTATATTTATTTTAATAGGATTTGCGAGATTTCTGAAAAATATGTCATATGTTGGGTTTTTCATATGAAAAATATTTCATATTTATTTATAAATATTCCTGTTCCTTAATCAGAGACGTCCTTAAAATTATCTGTCTTTATGTCATCTATAAACCCTTTTCCTGCATTATTTGCTTCTGTTTCTGAATTGTATTGGGGGTATGAAGTAAGAATCTTATTGCCTGCATTAAGCAGAGAAAAAGCATATGCTCCGTTTATAGGAAAAACTCTTACAGTTATCAGATTATTCTTAATTATTTCAACAAATTTGAAATTCCCATAAACTCTGTCTTTAAGGTTTATTTATAAGAATTATTATATTACAAAATAATAGACCTATGGGTCTGAAGGGAATTTAACCCTTTTCTCCTGCTCTGGAGGCAGATATTCTAACGTTGAACTACAGACCCTTATTATTAAAAGAAAAGAATGATTTTTAATACTTTTTGTTTATTTTTTATTTCAAATTCTCAATTTCCTGAATTTCATCTCTGGAAATTGCGCATCCTTTATATTTCATTGCATAGAGCAGGGCATTTAATGTATCATGATTTTTAAGTTCCAGCAATCCCCTTTTATATGCAACATAAATCAGCTCAGTGGAACGGATAAATTTAAAATTTTTAAAAAGATTTATTTTTTCCGTGTCAACATTTATCCTGGTATGGAGTTTTTTCTCAAGAAAATTTTTCAGTTCTCTTGGAGTTTCACACAGACTTCTTGTTGTCCTTTCATCTACAGCAATGATATTTGGAATTCCTTTTTGAGTTAATATTTCACTCAAAGCAAGGCAGGAAGCCTCTCCTAATTCTATTAAATGAATTTCTCCTTTTTCTCCTGTAAAAACAGAATTTGCGCTGCTCATATAATCTTCTGTTTTTTTCAAGATGTCTGAATGTTTGACTCCAAAAGAAGTAGGAAGTTCAAATGTTTTATCTTCCAGCATCCCCCTTATTTTAATTGCCTCAAGCCTGAATCTGTCTATAGTCATTGGCTTGTCTATAGCTTCAAATTTTACTTTTTCTGTTATCAGAAATTTTCCTTTGAAAATTTTTTTCAGCTCTCTGAGTTCCCTAAGCAAACCATTCATGGAAAAACTGATTATTGTGCTTGCATCAAATATGATTGCCTTCTCTGATGTCATCCGAACATCTCCATGGCAATTTTAATTCTCGCTTTTGTACTGATTCCTTTTCCGAAAGGAATTTCAGAAACACTCTCTTTTTGCCCTGCATAACTCGCCAGTTCAAACAGAGTAATGCCAAGAAGATTTGCAGTCTTCTCCATAGAAAGTCCGTGTTCATAAAGTTTGGATGCCTTGTTTATGCTGGCTTTTCTGAAAATATCTTGAATATATTTTTTCAGACTACCTGAAACTTTTGTTAGAGAATTCCTTAAATTATCCAGATTTTCCTTAGTCTTTTGTTCATCATTCTTTTTGATGGAATTAATTGTATTGTCTATGCCCTTAAATATTGTCTTATAAAATTCATTCCACCCAGGTAATTTTTTATAATCTTTCCTCTCAATAAGTTTGCTTATTGAATAAATAATAACAGCAACGGCAATATTGTCGGGATCCTGTGTCAAGGCAGCAGTGTTTGTTGTTTGATTACTTAGATTTTTAATAGTTGCTGCATCTCCTTTTTGAATAGAGGCTTTTGTTCCCTCAAGGATTTTGAGGATGTTCTCTTTTTCCTGCATAAAAGATAAAAGAAAAAAGATTATTTAAAGGTTAATATTTTAGTATAAATATGAAATCAGCAGTATTGGACACCAACTTTATTCTTTCCTGTGTGAAGAAGAAAATAGATTTTTTCAGAGAGATTCCTGAGAGGGGAATTCAGATATTAATTCCAAAGCAGGTTATAGAAGAGATTAAGAGAATTGAAAATTCAACAAAGAAATTATATTTCCGGGAAGCGGCAAAACTTGCAGTAGTTATCCTGGAAAATAATGATTTTGAAGAAATTGATTTAAAAGAAAACTATGTTGATAAGGGATTGATTAAATACGCAAAAGAGCATCCAAGAGCAATAATTGCAACTCTGGACAAAGAATTGCAGAATAAGATAGCAAATCCGAAATTAATTATCAGAGGAGAAAAGAAGCTGGAGGTTCAATAACCTTTTTAAAGAGATTTTTGCTTTATTTTTATAACATGTTTTATTTAACTGAAGTTGAGGATTATGTGAGGGTGGAGCCGAAGCTCTTTGGTTTGCCTACTTTAGAGGCTGTCAGCAATCAGCTCAGACAAACCTATGTAGGTTATTATGACAAGGAATTGGGGAAAGTTATTTCTGTGATAGAAGTTCTTCGTGTTGGAGAAGGGGTAATAATTCCAGGAGATGGGGCAGCATATTACAATTCAATATTTAAACTGCTTACCTGGAAACCTGAATTGCAGGAACTCGTTTATGGAGTTATTTCAGAGATTACAAATTTCGGGGCATTCTTGGAGATGGGCGTTATGAAAGGAATGATTCATATTAGCCAGACTATGGATGATTTTGTAAGTTTCAGCAAAACAAACACCCTGCTCGGAAAAGCAGGCAAGAAAGTTCTCAAACAAGAGGACTTGTGCATAGCCAGAATTGTCGCGATAAGCCATAAAGGAAATGAACCTAAGATAGGGCTCACAATGAGACAGCCTGGATTGGGAAAACTTGAGTGGATTAAAGAAGACAGAATTAAAAAGGAAAAAGAAGAGCAGAGGATTATGAAAGCCGAGGAAAAATCTGAGAAATCATCCAAGAAAAAGAAAGGGGGAAAGAAATAATGG
>CAYYME010000017.1:0-12458 GCA_964473005.1 Candidatus Woesearchaeota archaeon
GGCGTTTAACTTAAATACATAGATTTCTAGGAAGAAGGTATGGGGATATTTGATTTATTCAAAAAATTAGTTAAGAAAAATAAAGCTGAAGAAATTGTCATTGAAAAGCTCGCTTTTTCTGATATTGAAAATTGGATTGAGAATAAAATGAAAGAAAATGAGATCAAACAAAATGAAATTATACGGATGATTAAAGATAAGATTAGGAATTTTAATGCTGACTTAAGAGCAAAAGTAATCATTCTTAGTGGGTTTGATATTGAAGCAAAAAAAGAAAAAGATGATATTAAGGAAATTGTAAATAACAGTAGAAAAGATTATATCAGGGCAGTTGAAAATTTCTTAGAAAACTTAAGCAATCTGGAAGTGAATAAGTTTGAAGAATTTATGAAAAAGATAAATAAGATTTTTTTTGATTTTAATAAAAGCTCATATAAGAATTATGAAAGGGCCACCATATTGATTGGAAAAGAAATGGCAAGCATAAAAGAAAGTGTAAGGGATTTTTCCAGGGAAATATTAAAAACATATGAAGAAAATAAAGATGTTGTGGAATTTTTTAAAACAATTTCACAAATTAAGTCAAAATGTCAAAAGATTAATTCAATTGATAATATTCTAAATACAACTATTGAAAGAAAAGCATCTTTAAATAAAAAAATAAGTGAGAAAGAAGAGGAAAATAGAATTTTAAAGCAAAAAGTAGAAGAAATCAAGAAAGGCCAAAATTATTTGGATTTTTTAGCCGGTCAAAAGAAGGCAGAATTTTTAAAATTAGAATCAAAAGAAGGCATTTTAGAATTAAAGCAACTTATTGATTTTAAGGCCTTGGCTAATTTTTTCCACATAGACAAAGAGCAAATAAGTATCTTAAAAAATCATAAAGAAGATTTTTATGCAAATTTTGAAAAAGACAATGGCAAGATGATAATGGATTTGCTAAATGAAGCTAAATTGAACAATGATAAAATACTGGAAAAAATGAAAGAAATACATTCTAAATCAGAAGAAACAAAAAATCATGAACTAGAAATGAAAGATGATGAAACCCAGGAATTATATGCTAAAATAAAAGAAACTGCATTAGAAATTGACAATCTAAAAATAGAAAAGGCAAAAGAAGAAAAAAGACACGAAAAACTAAAAATAAGCAAAGAAGAATTAATTCGCGCATTAAAGCAAGGGCTGGCTAAACTGGATGTTGAGTTTGTCTGAGTTCAGCATGGGCGCTTTTATTTCAGTTATCTTTATAAATTATTATTTCATTAAAGCAGAGTAATAAAAGAGGCAAGATGAAAAAAGAAATTTTATTTTTGTTTGTCATAGCAATTTTCTTGATGCCTAATGTAAATGCATTAAACAGTGATTATTGTGTAGCAGCAGAAGTTTCAGATATCAGCCCGAGTTCAATCGGAATCGGGGATGAATTCACTGTGGGCATCCATGTTGAAAATTGTGGGAATGAAGCCCCGGAGTATATCTCTTTTGAATTAATCGCCCCTCCCGTAGATATTTCAGTTAAGGAGCCTTTGATTATTAATATCTCTAATTTATATTATTCAAATAGCGAGAGATTTATTACATATCATATGAGAACAGCTGATGATGCTCAACCAGGAGCACATTTAATTAAAACAAGATTAGTCTATGGAAAAGAGGGTTTTCTTGTAACAAATGATTATAATATTACATTTGAAGTGATAGGAGACAGAGCAGAGTTAGCCATAGCCTCTCTTAAAACCAGCCCTGTTCTTCCGAGGAAGGGTGATACAGTTGAATTAACCATAAGAATTGAAAATACAGGTGATGGAACTGCAAAATCAGTGGGAATTTATGCAGACCATCCTTTTAAAGGGATAAAACAGTCATTTATTGGAGCTCTTGATTCAGATGAAGACGGGCCGGCTGTCCTGACTTTTATTGCAAATAAAAAAGGAGAATTTAAATTTCCGGTAAATATCACATATTATGATGATTTCGGGAAAAATGAAATAGAAACAGAACTGACTCTTAATGTCCTGAGAAAAGAGACTGATATCGGAGCAATAATTATTATACTACTTATTTTAGTACTATCAGGAGCAGGAATTTATTATTTTTCAAAAACAAAAAGAGAAAAAGACAGGATAATACATCAATTGTTGCAGGGAGAGAATTTTAATAGGGAAGAATTAAAAGAAACTCCTAAAAAACCTCTTAAACAAATCAGAGAAGAAGAAAGAGACAGGAAAAGAAGAATGGAAGAGTTTAAAAAAGAGGTATTAGCGAAGTACAGGAAATAATATGCTCGACGATATTAGAGTTGGGTTTACCAGCGCACTAAGTTCTGTAAAAAGAGGAAATAAAAAAACACTGATGTTTATTATTTTTGTTTTAGCGCTTATATTTATGAACCTTATTTTTTTACCCTCTTTTATTGGGGGAATTTCCAGCATGTTTACCAATTTTATGGATTATTCCTATGGAGATATTGTTATTGAACCACCCGGGGAAAATCCATATATCAGTAATTCTGATAATGTCCTGCAAAAGGTCCGGGCGATTCCTGATGTAAAATCTGCGACAAAAAGACTGGATGCCGGAGTATCAATACAATACAATCAAAAAGTTGTTGGTTCAACTCTTACGGGTTTAATTCCTTCTGAAGAATATGGTGTTTCAAACTATCCTTATATTATTAAAGAGGGGGAATTTTTAGGAGATCTTTCCCAGGATGAAATAATTCTTGGTGGGATGTTAGTGCAGGGTTACTTTGGTTCAGAGATTTATGATAATTTGGGAACAGTGCGGGTTGGCTCTTTGGTTAATGTTACATATGCCAATAATATTGAGAGAACCTATAAAGTCAGGGGGATTATGGAGGGCACTTTTGAGTTGGTTGATCTTAATGCTTTAATCTCTTATGAAGAAATTGAGGATGTATTCAGCCTCAATGGAAGCAAGGCAACAAGCATTGTTATAAAAATAGAAGACAATGCAGACCCGGCAGAAGTAAAGCAAAAAATAATTCTGGCAGGAGTTAAAGAGCCTGTGTTTACTAGCAATGAAAAATCTGATGCTATTCTGAGACAAGCCATGCAAAGTATTGATATGATACATGTAGTCTCCAATATTGTTAGTTTAATTGTCGGAGCTGCCCTTATTTTTATTATTATTTATATAAACACCCTGCATAGAAAAAGAGAAATTGGAATCTTGAAGGCAGTGGGAATAACCCCTGGTTCAATAAGGATTTCTTATGTCTTTATCAGTATTTTTTATGTAGTGATGGGAATTCTTGTCGGATTGATTATATATTTCTCCCTTATGTTCTATTTTACGAGAAATCCTGTCCTTTTTTATGAAAATATAAACCTTGTTCCTGAGATTCAGGGAGGATTAATAATTAAAAGCATCTTTAAAATGCTGGGCATGTCTGTCATTGCAGGATTTATACCTGCGTGGTTTGTGACAAGAAAAAGCATATTGGATGCAATATGGGGAAGATAATGGAAAAAGAAAAGATAGCGATAAGGGTGCAGGATTTAGTAAGGCACTATAATACAGACGGGATTATGGTGAAAGCCCTTAATGGGGTTTCTTTTGAAATACACAAAGGGGAATTTATCGCAATTATGGGCCCAAGCGGAAGCGGAAAAACTACAATGCTGAGAATTTTAGGGCTATTAGACAAACCAACAAAAGGGAATTATACTATTAATAATCTTAATGTGGTTGATTTGCCAGAAGAAGAAAGGAATTATTACAGATTAACCCAGTTAGGATATGTGTTTCAGGATTATGCTTTGATTAATGAAATGAGTGTTGCTGAAAATGTTTACATTCTTTCCCTTATGGAAGGAAAATCAAAATCAGAATCTATTTCCACTGCTAAAGAAGCTCTGGAAAAAGTAGGATTAGGAGATAAATTAGACAGGGTTCCAAACCAGCTTTCTGGGGGGGAGAAGCAGAGGGTTGCAATTGCAAGAGCCATAGCAAAAAAGCCAAGAATTTTATTTGCAGACGAACCATGCGCTAATCTTGATACCCAGACATCCCGCCAGGTTTTAGAAGTATTAAACACTCTCAATAAAAAGTTTGGACAGACAATTGTAATGGTTACTCATGAAGCCTGGCATACTTCCTATGCTTCAAGGCTTATTCAATTAAGAGATGGTTTAATTGTAAATGATAAGAAATTAAGGGGATAATTTATGTGGGCGTATTTTTACTTCAGCCTCTTCTTCAATTTAATATTATTCAGCAGAGCAACAATCAGCGCCACCACGGCTGTTAAAATAGCGAGAATAACTGAAGCATTATCAAGTTTGTCGGGATTCGGGATTAATGTGAAAAAATAAACAGCAAGGACTAATGCAAGAAATATAAAAATCCCGCCCCACAAAATTCTCGCCCTCTCTTTCAGCACCATAATAAAACTATGCGCCAGAACCTTTTAAATTTATCCCAATAATCTTTATAAATCCTTCAGAATACCCCTGTGCATGATAAGGTGGTTGGAGAAGAGGCAAAAATTCTCATGGGTGATTACATTCCTGCTTGCCCTTCTTATATTTTATATTTCTTCTCTTCCCTTCAGGACATTAGGAACCGGAACAAGCCTTCTTGCAGTTATCTATCACATTCTGATTTTCTTTCTGCTCTCTCTTTTTTTGTTCATCTCTCTGGTTAACAGAAAGAAAGCAAAATTCTTCTTTTTTATTGCAATTTTATTTTTGGTAAGCTATGGGATTCTCGATGAACTCCACCAGTTTTTTGTTCCCGGACGATGCACTTCTCTTTTTGATTTGGGGCTGGATTCACTGGGAATTTTATTTGCTTTTATGGTTTATTCTATATCTTTAAATTATAGAAGAGTGAAATATAATCATTTGTGATAAAATAACCTTGGAAAATAACTTTTATAATAGAAAAAAGTCTAAAGATGGACTGGGTGGTGCTAATGTAAAATTCACTTTTAACAAGATACTTATTATCTAATAACTCTCTTTAAGATGCCTCCTATTTAACTAAACTCATCGCAATAATTCTTATAAACCCCTTACTTTTGTCTTTGAAATGAAAATATCTTCTGTCAGGAATGTAAAAGATGCCAGACAATTTGCTGAAGATCTTAAAAATTCTATTTCTAAACCTAAATTTGTTGTCAACTTTAGGCTGGTTTCTGAATCCCTGAAAGTCCTTGCAAGAAAAGAGAGCGGGGACGATTTCAGAGAGTTGGTGAAAGTGTATTGTGAATTTTATAAGGAAAGGGGTTTTGAAGACCCAGATTATCTTTTGTCTCATCTTGAATGGCTTTGCCGATTTGCAGACCACGGAGCGAGGATAGGAGAATTTAACGGCAAAATGAATCTTGAACTTTCTATATATTCAACACAGCAGTATTTCTGCCAGATTTATGGAGCATGTTTGTCCTGTGAACAAAAAAATCAACAAGTTTATATAACAGAAAAATAAATTATAGTTATGAGGTGGAAAAATGCATTCAGTATTATATTCATGCTTCTGGTTGTTGGTTTGCTGGTTTTTTACTGGTTTATTCCTTTTGGCGAGAGGGAATTTTTCAGTTCAGGAAATTCTAATTTTACCATCGGAAATACTTCTTCAGGTATGCAGTATTATGAAAATATGAGATTCCCTTCTTCTGAAATTTCCTACAGAATAGAAAACTGCCCGCTGCAGAAAGAAGAGGATATGGAGAGGGGTTTTGATATAATTGACAATTTAACTTTGCTTGATTTTTATCCTGTTAGTTCCGAGGAGGAGATTTTTGTAACCTGCACAAGCAAAGACAGGATTGAAGAAGGGTTGTTTATTGCAGGAGAAGGAGGGCCTGTGGATGTAAGGCAGGCAGGAAATTTTAATGTAATTTTTTACGGAGAGATTCTGCTGATAAAAGATTCTCAGTGCAGCAAGCCCAATGTCGCAATTCATGAACTCCTGCATGTTCTCGGCTTCAATCATTCAGAGAATTCAAATAACATAATGTATCCAATCAGCAAATGCTCCCAGACAATCGGTGATGATATTCCTCAGTTGCTGAATGAATTATATTCTGTCCAGAGTTATCCTGACCTTTCAGTAGCCAATGCTTCTGCAGTGATGCACGGAAAATATCTCGATGCTAATTTTACTGTCAGAAACGACGGGCTTAAGGATTCTGAAAAAGCAATGATAAAAATTTATGCAGATGACAAGCAGGTGAAGGAATTTGAGCTGGAAGCAATCAAAATAGGATATGCAAGGGTTTTTACTCTCAGCAATTTAATAATTCCGCAGTTTAATGTGGAGAAAATTGAATTTTTGGTAGAAACAGATTTTAACGAATTGAGCAAAGAGAACAACAACGTTCTTCTTGAAATAAGAAATTAGTCAGGTTCGAAACCATCTAGTTCACGTAAGAAGTCGTCAAATTCATTGTCGTCTTCTTCGGACATGATGTCAGATTCATCATCCATTGTTTACCTCGTTTTTTATTTATTTTCTAGAGATATTTTCATTTTTAAACATTTCTGTTTTGCAGAGGATAGATGATTTTGTAAAAAATCCCCGCACCCAGACTCGAACTGGGGATCTCCCGGGTTCTGATGAACATTTGGCTTTTCAGGTTTCACAGAATTTCCTGTGTTTAATGGAATCTCTACCCTAGTTTGATTTTAATTTAACTACAGCCAGGCGCTCTAACCACTGAGCTATGCGGGGTGAAAATAAGAGAATTATTTTGTTTTTAAAAGTTGTTGTTGAAAAAAATTAAAGACCTATGTTTATTTCAGCTTCATCTCCGATTCCTGCAACAGATCTGTCTATCTGGGCTGTAAATATCTTATAATTTGAATCATATACTATTTTATAAGGCAAAGCTTCCCATTTCCCTTTGAATGCTCTTTTAAATGAAAAAGGCTGAAGTTTTGTTATTGGGCATTCTAATTGATATAAAAGATTGGCTAAATTCTGGCTTGAGGGGGATTTGATAAAGATTAATCTTACAAGATTTTTGTCCTTAATTATATGCCCCATTATCTTCTGTTCAGGAGTTACTGAACCATAATCAAATATCTCCCCTGTAAATGCCCCGTTAGGAAGTATATCAATACTCCCATCTAATTGATTTTGTGCATCATTCTGCATATAAAATCCATACAAATCCATCTTAATTGCATCCATAAATAAAATACCCTTTATAGAATTTATAAGGATTTATGAAATAAGAAATATACTTTGCAGGAAAAAGATTAATCTTCCAAATCTTTTTTTCTCTGCTCTGCCACGAAGAAAGCAACGTTTGACTGTGATTCATGAATCTTGCCTTCTTTTTCGAAGACTGCGCTTGCAGACGGAAGCGCAAACTTGCCCAGAATACCAATCTTTGAATAAACTATATACGACAAAATCCTCTTTTCCCCTGCTTCTAATTTTGCAAACTGCCAGTCTATTCTTCGGTTTTTCTCGTCGATTCTTACTGGACGGTCTCCTCCGAATTTCTCATAAATCTTTACCAGGGAAGGAAGCCTGTCTGTGATATTAACTTTCTGAACATAATCTTTTGCATGAACCAATATTGAAACTTTCAGGGCAAATTCCCCGCCTTTTGCATTCACAAAATTGATTTTTTTCTTCAGAACCAAACTTGTTTTTGAATATCGCTTTGCGAGAATTACAATTGTGATTATTAAGAGGAAGATTACGAAAGGAAGCAGCCAGTTTGTTTTCACTTTGATTTCCAGTGTTTCTCCTGGATTCACCTCTCTTGTCCAGGTATAATAAATAGCCAGTCCCTGCCTCTCCACATAATCCGGTTCTGTGTTAAATGTGGTAAACAATCTGGAGATAATATTTTTTCTTACAACTGTTTCAGAATTTGCAATTACATTCCCTTCATTCATCTTCTGCACCAGCATAGTGTTGATGATAAATCCGTAAGTTTTCTTTGTTGTTGTCACTATGTCTTTCTCCACAAATTTTATTGTTCCTTCTGCTTTTGCTTTTTGGTTCCCTGCTTCAATTTCCGCATTCATAGTGTAGAACCCGGCCATTAATTTCTTGAAGTCCTCTTTATTCAGTTTGACATTGAAGACTTTTTTTTCATTGGGGGCGAGGGAGAAACTTTCTTCAAAATTAAAGAATGCAGATGAGAACTTTACATCCAGATTCTCAAAATTGAAATTCACCCTGTTGTGTATGTAAACATTAAGGGTGCTTGAGGTGGGGTCAACTTCTCCTGAACTAATTTCGAAAATATCAGTGTCAAGTTCAATTATTTTTACTGTAAGCCATTCTTTTAGTTCATCGCCAGAACTTCCCCTGATGAAATATTCAAAATTAACAAATCCTCTTTCCTTGAAATCTTCATTGGGATAGATTTTTATCTGGACATCTTTTGTTTCTCCCTGGTTTATATGAACTGTTCCTTTTGGATGCATGCTTGAGCCGAAAAAACTATAGAACATAAAATCATCTCCTGTTCCGAGATTTGTTATTTTTAAATCAAAAATAGCAGGCTCATTCAGGCCAGCAATCATAGCCTCTCCTGAACTTTCTTTTTCTACATTTAAATTTATAGCCAGCACAGAATTTAAAAGCAGGAGAAATAATGCTGTGCCAAGAATAATTTCTTTTTTCATAGCAGAAATAAATTTGATTTATATTTAAAGATTTCTATGTTTGGAAGTTTGTGTGAAATCTTTAAATTTGTTTAAAAAAGAATATTTGTTAGGGGAGAATATTATAATAAAATTCAATTAATCTGCTGATAAGCTTATCGCTTGCCTTCCAAATCCAGATATGCCTTTGCCTGCGACAGAAATTCATCACAGTCACTTATGAGCTTTGTTTCAAACTGCTCTATTCTCGCCTTAATCACCCATTTTTCATAAATGCTACGCAGGAATTTTTTAAAAGCGCTTGTTTCGAATTTTCCCTCATAATCTCTTATGAGGTTTCCTTTAATTTTCACTTCCACGCTTCCTTCATTCATGGTGACTTTCGCGTTTCCTTTATTCACCTGCACTTCAGTCATTTTCAGAATCTGGAATATAACTTTTATCTGAAATTTGAAATAATCTGTAACTTTTCTTTCCCCTGTCCAGAGAATATCAATATCTTTTGAATTTCCCTTCAGTTTCTCTGTATACTTTTCCTCAAAGACAAGAAGTTCTGTTTCATCTGTAAGCCAGCTGTAGCAGAATTTGTAAAATTCATTGAAAGAAAAAATTCCTTCATTTTTAATCTTGCTTGAAAATATCTGCTCTTTTTCAACCATGTGACATAGAACAAAATATTATTTAAATATCTTATGGATTAGTTAAATATTTAAAATTAAACAGGAGTTTACCTCACATTGCCTCGCCGCAGGATTCACAGACAAACATGCCGTTGATTTTGTAGAGCAAATCATAGTTTCCGCATTCAGCGCAGATTCCCTCGTGCATCATTTTTCTGTCTTTTGATTTTTTTACTCTCTTCAGTTTCTGCGTTTCTTCCCTGATTTTTGCGAATTCCTCGAGTTCAGGATAGAATTCAGGATGGAAATTAAAAATGTCTTTTGCAGTAATCATGCCGACAACCCCCTTTTCATGAACAACAGGCAATCTCTCAAACTTCATTCTCTTCATCTTGTCTATTGCTTCATTGAGTGTTGCAGAGGGTTTTATTGTTGCTATTTTTTTAGGGGAGATGTCAATGGCTTTTATGGAGGACAAATCCTCTTTTGATTTTTTTACCAGTGCCCACAGAATATCTGACTGCGATACAAATCCTGCCAGTTTTTTTCCGTCAACAATCAGCAAACTTCCGACTTTTTTGTTGATTATTTTTTTGGCGCATTCCAGAAGATTGGTATCTGGCCTGACAGTGATTGGCTCTCTGGTCATAATGTCTGCAACCAAAATGTTTCTCATATTTTTTAATAATCTTTACTGCTTATAAATGTTATTTACTACTTTATGATATATCGGATTTATTTTTTTAGTTCTCTTACTAAACCAATTATTCCTCCTATCACAATAATGCTTAAATAAAAGGCAGGAGAAATAAATTCATGAAAGAGGCAATATCCAGGAGAGATATATCTGTTACAGGTGAGAACGATTACAAAGAGATAGTTGCTTATCTCGGACAAACAGCTTTTGGAAGCATGGTCTCTCTTAACCAGAAGACGAGGATTTATTATCTCAATGAAGAGCAGGACAAAATAATTACAATGAATGATGAAAAGAAAACAATAGGATTCAGCGACAGAGTTGGGCAGGATATTATTGACATTATTAAGGATATGAATCATAAACAAAAAATCAAGGGAGGTTGCTATGGCTGACAAACCAGTTATACTCATGCCCGAGGATATTCAGAGAATTATGGGAAAAGACGCCCAGAGAAATAATATTCTGGCTGCGAGAATGATTGCAGAGGTTGTCAAGACAACTCTCGGGCCAAAAGGCATGGATAAAATGCTTGTTTCCCCGACAAATGAAATTATTGTTACAAATGACGGAGTCACAATTCTTAATGAAATGCAGATTGAACATCCTGCGGCAAAGATGATGGTGGAAATTGCGAAGACTCAGGAGAGCGAAGTCGGGGATGGAACCACAACCGCAGTTATGCTTGCAGGAAAACTTCTTGAAAATGCAGAGAAGCTTCTGGACATGAAAATTCATCCGACTGTTATTACAAAAGGCTACAAGATTGCTTCTGAAAAATGCCAGGAAGTTCTGAATGATGTTGCGCTCAGACTGACTTCTGATGCAGATAATGAAAATATTCTGCGGCAGATTGCAATGACTGCAATGACAGGCAAAGGTGCAGAAGGCTCAAAGGAAAAACTTGCAGAAATAATAGTGCGTGCTGTGAAGCAGATTCAGAACGGAAAGAACATTGATATAAATGACATAAAAATTGAGAAGTCGAGGGGAGACGGGGTTATGGATACAGAATTAATTTCAGGAATTGTCCTTGACAAAGAGAAAGTTTCCCAGGATATGCCGTCGTTAGTCAAAAATGCGAGGATAGCTCTGGTTGATTTTGCTCTTGAGCTGAAAAATCCTGAGATTGAGGCAAAAATATCAATAACTTCTCCTGAGCAATTGCAGAGTTTTATAAGTCAGGAAGAAAAAGCAATAAGGGACATGGTTTGGAAAGTCAGCAACTCTGGCGCAAATGTTATTTTCTGCCAGAAAGGAATTGATGATTTTGCGCAGTATTTGCTATCCAAGGAGGGAATTTATGCATGCCGAAGAGTTGCGAAGAGCGACATGGAAAAACTTGCAAAGGCAACAGGAGGGAAAATTGTCAGCAATCTGAGCGAACTCACTCCTTTTGAAGTCGGAAATGCAGAGAGTGTTGAGGAAATCAGGCATGCCGATGATGTTTTGACTTATATAAGAGGATGCCAGAATCCAAAAGCACTGACAATCCTGATTCACGGAGGAAGCGGGCATGTTATAGATGAGATTGAGCGTTCGCTAAGAGACGGGCTTGGAGATGTTATCTGCTCCCTGAAATCAGGATTGGTTGTTCCGGGAGGAGGGGCAGTTGAAATTGAACTAGCGAGGCGACTGAGGGAATTCGGGCAGTCGCTGAGCGGAAGAGAACAGCTTGCAGTTGAAGAATTTGCATCTGCTCTGGAATTTATACCTGTAACACTTGCAGAGAATGCAGGACTGGACCCTATTGAAATCCTGACAGAATTGAAATCAAGGCATGATTCAGGAGAGAAAAATACAGGAATAAATCTTCTCAACAACAAAATTGAAAATGCAATTGAGGCGAAGATTATTGAGCCTTATAAAATAAAAAGCCAGGCAATAAGTTCTGCGAGCGAAGTTGCGATTATGATTTTAAGAATTGACGATGTTATTGCTTCAGCAGGAAAGAAAGAGGGAAGAATGAATTACAGCGGTTCTATGCCTAATTATATGGGCGGGCTGGAGTAAATTTTTAAATAAGAAGCTAATTGACAGAAATAATTATCTTTTTTTCTTCTTTTTCCTGCCTTTTCCAGACTTCGCAAGTTTGATTAATTTCTGAACTTTAGATTTTTTGCTCTTTTTGCTAGGTTTTCTTCCACCTTTGCTTTTTCTCTTCACCTTTTTTGCATGTTTTTTCTTTGCCATGATTAGGGCTCGGTGAGAAAGTGCCATAAACAATGGCTGAAATCAATCTTAACCTATCAACTTGTTTTAATGGTTATCTTCCTCGCGCTGCAAAAGAAGCTTAAAGAGTGCAGATTTCGTGCAGTGAGTTATAGCCCTTCCACTGCATTAATAGCCGAACACCCCACAGAGGCTTTCACAGTCACATCCTTTTCAGGACAACCGATGATTTGGATAGGATAAAAACTTATTTAAAAGTATGCTGTTATTTTATAATGATGAATATTTCAGTCTTAAGAATTAATGTGTTAATCTTTCAAGAATATTCTTTTTAGCACATCATCAGTTTAAGCAGATTGTTTTTTCTTG
>CAYYME010000018.1:0-4117 GCA_964473005.1 Candidatus Woesearchaeota archaeon
AGAAAGGAATAACTTTATAAAATCAAATATTTGACTTAAAATATGGCTGGAGAATTTTATGAAGTTGATGCAGAAAAAGAATTTATGGTAGTTGAATATCCTGATAAAGTTGAGACGGGGGAATTTCAACTTGTATGGGAGTGGGAATTTTAAATAATCAATTAAAAAAAGGTTACCTAGGCCATTATATTAGTTTTGATACAACTTCAGAATCTTTAATAAATAAGGCAGTAAGCGAAGCTAAGGATCTTGGTGACTTAGAAGTTGCATTAGTAGGAAATATCCCTTTAAGTAAAGAAGATGCAAGAATTAATAAAATTAATCTTGATGAAAATTTAAGAAGTTTCAGAGAACATAGGAAGTGGACTTTAGAGATGATTAAATCAAAAGGGATTTCCTCAAAAAAGATTCAAAATTATCTTCAAAAATACCATATTAGTGATTCTTATAGCATCTTTATTGATACTGGGAAAGGAATAATTGAAATTGAAAAAGAAAAACTTGAAGAAATAGAATAGTCCCTTAAGATGAATTGGATTTAATCGCTGTTATGTGCCCAGAGCCGAAGTGCAATAATTTTTGCTTTGCAAAAATTGGTGAAGAGTTCGTCCCAGACACATAATTAAAAATAAAAGAATAAAAAATTTTAATTTACAGAAGAAATCTTATCAATTAGAAGTCTGTTCTTGACTCTCTTCGGCAGTCTCTTTTTTCTCTTCTATTTTTTCCTCTTCTTTTTCCTCTGTTTGACTTTCCGAAGTACTTTCAGAAGTCTCTTCTCCTGGTTTGTTATTTTCTTCTTCCATAATAAGAGGTAGTTTATCCTGACTATAAAAGTGTTTCGGTTTGTGTATCTGAATAAATTGAACATAAATGCTGTTACGCATTCTTATCAAAAAGATAAAGATATAAAAATATTCTTTAACACCTATATATATGCACGAAATTATCCGGCTTTTAATCGGAATTGCTGTATTGGGTTTGGCTTTTCCTATTGGAACTCTGCTCGCTAAAAAAACAAAAGAGGAATTAAAGCAGGGGGAAAAATGGTTCAGATTAATTGTAATTCTCGGGTTAATTGGAGGGGTTGTCGGGCTTATAATTGGCGATGATGTTCTGCTGTTCAGCTTTTTCTTTATTGCAATTGTGACAAGCCAGAGTTTGATAAAGCAGAAGTAATTCTATTATATAGTAATTTAATAGTAGTAAATAACCAAAAGATTTATAAATATATTCTGAGTATATAAATCGAATTAAAAATGGCAGAAAAAATCTTAACAAAGGATTCACAACTTCGTTGTGCTTTTTGTAATAGGGAACTTGGAGAAAATGATTCTTTTAAAACGGCTATAGTCGAAAAATGGAGAAATGGACGTTATGAACCAGTATCTCTTGTTACTCTTTGCAATGGCCCTTCATTAGATGAAGCAAAAAAGTCCGGATTACTTCCTAGAAATTATGGATTTCCCTTATCTCTTCCAGAAGAGGATATAGAGTATTTTAAAGTTATTAGACTTTGTAAAGATGTTTTTGAGGCGTTAAATACAAGATATGAAGGAGCTGGGTTAGTAAAAGCTGTTCATATAATAGAAGGAGATTAAGTTAAAGAAAATTTCTTTTACAGTTTAGCCCTGAGTATTATTGTGCATAACAGATTTTTAACGAAATTCATTAATTATAAAAACTTCTTTCTGATATTATTTTTATGACAATCAAATTCGGACCTGCCGGGATTGGGGCTGTAAAAGATGCTGAGGAAAATCTGGAAGCTTACAGCAAATTCGGATTAAAAGCATGCGAAATTGCATTTACATATGGAATTTATATTAAAAGAGAAGAAGATGCAAAGAGAATAGGAAGATGCGCGGAAAAACTGGGAATTCAGCTGAGCATCCATGCACCTTACTGGATAAATCTGAATTCTGATGACATTAAAAAAGTAAAAGAGAGCCAACAGAGAATTTTAAAATGTACAGAGATAGGACATCTTCTCAGAGCTAAAAGAGTGATATTTCATCCTGGATTTTACGGCAAGAACAAGGAACATGCTTTTGACAATATTAAATTAAGGATTAAAGAAATGCTGGAATATAGCAAAGAAAAAAAATGGAATATTGAACTTTGTCCTGAAACCATGGGAAAGGTGAATGTCTTTGGAAGCACAGAGGAAATTTCAGAATTAGCAAAAGAAACAGGCTGCGGATTTTGTCTTGATTTTGCACACATTCTTGCAAGGGAAAAAAGAGTGGAATGGAAAAAAATAGAAAAACTATTTCCGCAGAAAAACTGGCACTGTCATTTTTCAGGAATTGAATACGGAGAAAAAGGAGAAAAACGCCACAAGAAGACTGAAAGAGAAGACTGGAAGCATCTTCTTGAAAATCTTCCAAAAAACAAAAATATAACAATAATAAATGAATCTCCGGATAATATAAAAGATAGTCTTGAAGGTTTGAAAATTTGGGAAGAGATGGGAAAATAAGAGATTTGATATATTCTATTAACCAAAAGATTTATAAGTTTTGAGCAGCCTATATAGACATATACGCTCACCATTGCTTGCAATGGGTGAGCACTTTTTTAAAATGAAAAGTATTTCTATATTTATAGATGGGAATAATTTTTATCATGGTTTACGAAGCATATATGGCAAAGATAAAAGTTTGAAAGATTTTAATTTCGGAAAGTTTATTGAACATCTTTCCAGAAGTAGAAAGATTGTGGAAATTTTCTATTATAATGCAAAATTAGATAAAAGCCATGATAAAGACAAATTTGAAAGTCAAAAAGAATTTTTTGATAAACTGGCATTAATTCCAAAACTCAATTTAATTTTATGTAAACTCTTAAAAAGAAAAATTAAAGGAACAAAAAAATATTATTATGTGATTAAAGAAGATGATATTCATATGGCTGTTGATATTGTTGAAGGCGCTTATGAAAATAAATTTGATATTGCAATAATTATTTCTGGTGACGGCGATTTTGTCCCAGCTGTTCTCTCTGTGAAGAAGAAAGAGAAAGAAGTTGAAAATATTTACTTTAAGAAAAGTTCATCAAGAAATTTAAAAAATCATTGTGATTACTCCTTAGAATTGACAAAAAAAATTCTGGATGGTTTTTTTAATTAAAATGTTATACTTAATAGGATTGGGGCTTAATTTTGACGGAATTTCAAAATTTGGATTAGCTGTTGCTAAAAAATGCAAAAAAATTTATCTGGAAAATTACACAGTGGACTTTCCATATTCAAAAATACAGCTGGAAGAAGTCATCGGAAAAAAAATAACTGAAGCAGACAGGGATTTTGTTGAAGGGCTGGAAATTATTGATGAAGCAGAAAAATGCGATGTTGCCCTGCTTGTTTACGGAAGCCCTTTAACTGCAACCACACATATTACACTTTTAGAGGAAGCAAAAAAAAGCAGAATCAGGACAAAAGTTATTTACAGTGCTTCTGTTTTCGATGCTGTTGCAGAAACAGGATTGCAATTATATAAATTTGGTAAGATTACTAGCATGCCTGCCTGGAAAAAATCTTACGAGCCTGACAGCTTTATGAAAATCGTGCAGGAAAATATGTCAATGAAGGCACATAGTTTAATCCTGGCTGATATTGGATTAGAATTTCAAGATGCTCTGAAACAGCTTGAAAAAGCTGCAAAAAAATATGAAGTTAAATTAAGCAAAATAGTCTTATGCCAAGTGCTAGGAACTCAAAATAGAAAAATCTCCTATAAAACAATTGAAGAATTTAAAGAATTCTCAGGAGTTAGAAAACCTTACTGCATAATTATTCCAAGCAAACTGCATTTTATGGAGAAAGAGTTCTTGGATATGCTTTAGGTGGTGTTCTTCCAAACATAAGATTATATGCAGCCTTATTTAACTGCTCAGCATTATTGGGATTTATATTATATTCTGTACAAACTTCTGAATTATTCATCAGTTCGTTTTTAATTTTATTAAATTCTTTAATTTCTTCATCAGTAAAGTTGCTTATTTTTTTATTGAGATTCTTCACTTTATTAAATGAGGGGAAAGATACTTTTAAATTTTTAGTTTAATTAAATATCTTTAAAAATATTGGATTCTATTGCTTTAATATGTATGATTT
>CAYYME010000018.1:4217-11143 GCA_964473005.1 Candidatus Woesearchaeota archaeon
TTTAATTAAATATCTTTAAAAATATTGGATTCTATTGCTTTAATATGTATGATTTTAAGAAGGTTGAAATAGAAGCAAGAAAAGTATGGAAAAAGTATGATAAAGAAATAAAAAAAGCTGTACAAGATAATCCTAAAAAAAAGATTTTCTCTTTTCTTGAAGGACCTCCCTCTGCAAATGCCCCTCCTGGATTGCATCATTTAGAAGTCAGAACTTATAAAGACATAATTTGTAAATATAAATTCATGCAGGGGTTTTCTGTTCCCAGAAAAGGTGGTTGGGATTGCCATGGCTTACCTGTTGAAGTACAAGTTGAAAAACAGCTTAATTTATCTGATAAAAAGGCAGTCATAAATTATGGAGTAAACAAATTTATAGAACAAGCAAGAAAAAGTGTTTTTTCTAATATTAAAAATTGGGAGAAATCAACAGAAGAACTAAACTATTGGATTGATTTAGAAAAACCCTATGTTACCCTAGAGAATGATTATATTGAAAGTGTTTGGTGGAGTTTAAAAGAACTATATGATAAAAAAATGCTTTATGAAGGATACAAAGTTGTTCCTTTTTGTCCTAGATGCGGAACTCCTTTATCAAGTCATGAAGTTGCCCAAGGTTATAAGGACGTAAAAGAAGATTCGGTTTATATTGCATTCAGAGTTAAAGGAAAGAAAAATGAATACATTCTAGCGTGGACAACTACTGCATGGACCTTGCCAGGAAATGTTGCTTTAGCTGTAGGAGACAAAATAGATTATGTAAAACTAAAACTTCCTGACGGAGATAAGATTATTCTGGCAAAAGAAAAATCATCTTTGGTTAAAGGAGAAGTTATTGAAAAATTCAAGGGAAAAGATTTAGTTGGTTTAGAGTATGAACCTCTTTATGATATTAAAGAAGCTAAAAATGAAAATTCCCACAAAATAATCTCTGCTGATTTTGTTACAACAGAAGATGGAACAGGAATTGTTCATACTGCAGTTATGTATGGGGAAGATGACTATGCCGCAGGTAAAAAAGCAGGATTACCAGAAGTTCACACTGTTGGAGAAGATGGAAAATTCTTAGGTATTGCCCCTGAATTTATCAGAGGAAAGTTTGTAAAATCTGCTGAAAAAGATATAATAGAAGATTTGAGAAAAAGGCATCTTTTATTTAAAACAGAAAAATTTATGCATTCTTATCCTTTTTGCTGGAGATGTGATTCTCCTCTTTTATACTATGGAATAAATTCCTGGTTTATCAAAGTTGAGGATATAAGAGATAAATTACTAAAACTGAATAAAGAAATAAACTGGGAGCCTAAGCATATAAGAGACGGGAGATTTGGAAAATGGCTTGAAGGTGCAAAAGACTGGGCACTCTCGCGTTTTAAATTCTGGGGAACTCCGCTTCCAATCTGGAGATGCGAATGCGGGAAGGAAAAAATTATCGGAAGCATTGAAGAATTAAAAAAGAATTCTTCAAAAAAAATAACTGGAAAAATTGACTTGCACAAACCTTGGATAGATAATATTAAACTTAAATGTAAATGTGGAAAAGAAATGAAGAGAATCCCA
Organism: Candidatus Woesearchaeota archaeon; assembly: GCA_964473005.1. Taxonomy (GTDB): domain Archaea; phylum Nanobdellota; class Nanobdellia; order Pacearchaeales; family GW2011-AR1; genus JAFCEV01. Next base: position 5,777 of record CAYYME010000018.1, read on the forward strand.
GATGTTATTGATTGCTGGTATGACTCTGGAAGTGCTAGTTTTGCACAGTTTCACTATCCTTTTGAAAATAAAAAGGAATTTGAAAGAAGATTTCCATATGAATATATTTCAGAAGCAATAGATCAAACAAGAGGGTGGTTTTATACTTTGCATGTTTTAGCAGCCATTTTATTTGATAAACCTTCTTATAAAAATGTAATCTGTGCAGGACATATTGTTGATGAACAAGGGGAAAAAATGAGCAAGAGCAAAGGAAATATAATAAAACCAGAAGACATGATTGAAAAAACAGGAGTTGATGCAATTCGCCTTCAATTTTGCACTTCTGATGCAGGAAATCAAAAAAGATTTTCTTTTAACTTAATAAGAGAATCTGTAATTCCTTTTTTAACAGTATTGTATAATTGTAATCCATATTATAATCAATTAGAAAATAAAAAATGTTCAATGAAAATTGAAGATAAATGGATTTTAAGTAAATTAAATATTTTAATTGAAGAAGTTACAGAAGATTTAGAAAATTATTTGCTAAATCCTCCTTTTGAAAAGATATTAAAATTTGTTGTTAAAGATTTTTCAAGAGGCTATATTAAAATGACTCGTGATAGAGAGGACACTCAAAAAATAGTTGGAGAAATTCTGAAAAAAATCTCTTTAATGCTGGCGCCTTTTGCACCTTATATTTCAGAATATCTTTATCAAAACTTTGAAAAAGATTCTGTCCATCTATCCAGCTGGCCCAAAGCTGACAGAAAAAAGATTGACAAAAAATTAGAAAAAGATTTTGAAAATCTGGTTCAGATAATTGAAAAGGGGCTTGCTGCCAGGGACAAGGCAGGAATTGGATTAAAATGGCCCTTGGCTAAAGCAGTTGTGAAAGGTGCTGAGTTAAAAACAGAAATGCAGAAAATTGCAGAAAAACAGCTGAATGCCAAGAGAGTTCTATTAAAGAAAGGAAAGGAATTTGAAGTTACATTTGATACAAATTTAACCCCTGAACTTGAAGCAGAAGGTTATGCCCGTGAGATTTCAAGAATTATTCAGGCATTCAGAAAAAATTTAGGGCTGAATAAAAAAGACAAGGTTGAAACTGTTATAATTACCGACGATAAATTTAAAGATATCCTTGAACTGCAGAGAGGATACATTAGAGAAAGAACAAATTCAAAAAGACTGGAGATTGTTACAACTGAAAAGGAAAAATTTAAAAACAAAACAGACTTCAAGATAAAAGATAAAAGGGGAACAATAGCGATTATTTGCTACTAACAGGTAATCCAATAAGATTACTCTTTTATCATAATAATATTTAAAAATAAACACAAACTCGGAACTTAAATGATAGTTAAAGAAGAATTTTTAAGCAGACTAAGAAAGATATTTGACTTGAATCTTTATGAAGTGAAAGTCTGGGCTGCATTGCTGTCAAGAGGAACATCAACTGCAGGAGAACTGAGCAATATTTCAGATGTTCCGCGTTCGAGAACTTATGATATTCTGGAAAGCCTTGAGAAGAAAGGATTTATTATTATGAAACTTGGGAAACCAATCAAGTTTGTGGCACTGAAACCCGAAGAAGTTGTTGAGAGAGTCAAAAGAAATTTAATGAGGACTGCCAAGGAAAGAACTCAGAGACTGGAATCCATGAGGGGGGATGAAGTTTTGGAAGAACTGAATCTTTTGTTTACCAAAGGAATAAAATTTGTTGAACCCTCTGAATTATCCGGAAGTTTGAGAGGAAGGCAGAATCTTTACAATCATCTGGACATGATGGTAAGAGAGGCTGAAAAGACAATCACAATTGTAACAACAGCAGAAGGGCTTAACAGAAAACTTGAAGCACTGATGCCGAGCCTGGACAAATGCAAAAGAAGAGGCGTTAAGATAAGAATTGCAGCGCCGGTTGACAAAAACAATCTGAAAGTTGCGAGAGAACTGAAGAGAGTTGCCGAAGTCAGAAATATGGAGAAAATAAAAGCGAGATTTGTGATTATTGATTCCAACCAGCTGATGTTTATGCTTCTGGATGATGAAAAATTCCATCAGAATTATGATATCGGCATCTGGATAAATACAGAATTCTTTGCCCAGGCTCTTGAACAGATGTTTGAACTTGCCTGGAAAGAAATGAAAGTTGTGAAGTAAAAAGAGTGAAAAATGTTAAACAATATTATAGACTGGTAGAAAGTTGGGAAGTAAATTCTGACTATAATTTAACAAGTAAAATAGTCTTCTTACAATTAATAATTACCCAAATAATAAACTTTACAAATCTCTTCAAATATTACTATCTCTCGCAATCTCTTTCCACTTCAGTCCCCACTAACAAATTAAATAAAAAAATAAAAAATAAAAATCAAAAAAAATTATATTTTAAGTACAGCCAGGATTAAACCCAAAAGTGTTGTAACTACAACAACCCAGCCTGCGATTACATTGACAACACCTATATAAGGCACACTCAGTGTTCCGCCAATCAGACCGAATCCTACAGCCAAAGCAACTAAAATTTCTGTCAGCCATACTACAAAGTTTAACACCTTGGAATTTTGTTTTGCCATTCATACCTCCTTTTGATTTAATTATACAAATCTTAAAAAGAAAAACACTTTAAATAAGTTTTGATTATCTCTTCCTCGCTGTTTTTCTTTTTTTCTTGGCAGTCTTTTTTCTTTTCTTTTTTTTCTCTCCTCCGACAATCCCCGAAAGTGTCGCCTTATAGCTTATCGGCGCCTGAGCAGATACAAGATTTATTTCTCTGTTTGAAATTCTCTTTGCCAGTCTTATTGTATCTCTTATTGCCTTATTCAGCCTCTGAAGTTCTTTGTTGGTTTTCTTCACAGAAGCCATAATCGCTCTTTGGGAGATTTTCCCGAAGAAAAATCTTTTGCACTCCGCATCAAACTCATCCAGCAATGCCTGCTTTTCATCCTGTCTTGCACGAATAAGTTCCCCAGCAGTAGTAAGGTCTTTCTGCATCTTCACGAAAAAAGACTCATTCATCTTTTTTGTCTGCACCATCTTTTTAAATTTACAATTTCACCCCTTATTTAATTAAGAATATGAAAGAATTTCCCTTTAAATAAGTTTTTATTTAAAAACTTCAAATTTTTCGGCAAAATCAGACATAGATTCTTCAATGTTTTCCAACCTGTTTGTCAGCACCTCTGCAAAATAATCTAAAGCCAAACTTGGAAATAATTTTGAAGCTGTTTTATCATCAGAATATACCCCTATAATATTCCACGCCCAGTTTCCCCCATTACAAATTTGATGGGGATAAACAAGACATTTGGATGGATGTTTCTCAAAATCTTTATTAACTTCTGAATATGCTTCTTCCATACTTTTTTGAACAAACTCTTCCAATAAAGATGTTTTTTCTCCAACGTCCCTTACCAAAGAGATTAAAATACCCTTGCTTGCTAATTTCTTATAAAGAACATCCGATACTTTTATATCATACATCTTTAAACTTGGTATAATATATTTGTTAAAACCCTCCACACTTAAATTATCTCCAATCAGAAAATTGCCTGATGCCATAGAAAATCAATTTTAGTGAAATTTAAAAGAATTATTATCCTGCAAAATATAATTACATTTCCTCAAGAAGTTCTATTCCCAGAAGATGGGTGGCATTTTTCAAAATCTGTCTGAAGGCAGCAATTAGAGCAAGCCTGAAAGATTCTTCTTTTGAACCGATAACAGGACAGGAATGATAGAATTCATTAAAAAGTTTGCAGATTTGATAAGAATAATTGGCGATTATAGAAGGATTCAGATTTTTGTGGGCATCCATAACTATTTCCGGAAACTGCAGAAGTTTTTTTATCAGTGCTATCTCCTGAGGCTGCAGTTCATAAACCTCAAACTTGTCCTGATTTTTCGTCTTTTTCAGAATAGAGCCTGCTCTTGCGTAACTATACTGAATGTAAGGGCCTGTATCTCCTTCAAAGGAAATGAATCTTTTTATATCAAAAATCATATTATTACTTCTGTTATTTTTCAAATCTCCGTAAAAAATCGCAGCTATTGCTATTTTCAATGCCCTTTTTTCCAGTTCTTTTTTGCTTATGTTCGGAGCTCTTTTGATTATTTCTTTTTTTGCGAGTGTGTGTGTTTCATCAAGAATATCTTTCATGAAAAGAGTTTTCCCTTTTCTCGTTGCAAATCTTTTTCCGTCCTTGCCAAGATAAAGCCCGTGGTCAACATGAATGCAGTTTTTTGCCCATTCATAACCCATCAGTTCAAGAAGCCTGAAGAGCTGCCGGAAGTATAATTTCTGCTCCTGCCCCACTTCATAAATCATTTTTTCAAATCTGTATTTTTTATATCTGTCAATTGCAGAAGCCAAATCTCTCGTGATATAAAGGGTTGCTCCGTCGCCTTTTTCTATCAGGCATATTCCAAGCCCGTCTTTTTTCAAATCAACAACTTTTGCCCCCTCGCTCTTTCTTAGAAGCTTCTTTTCCTCCAGTTTCCGTATGACTTCCTTCATTTTTTTATTATACATGGATTCTCCGAGATAAACGTCGAATTTAATTCCGAAAGAATCGTAAATTTTTTCAAACTCCTCCACACTCATTTCCTTAAACAACCTCCACAGCATTAAGGCTTTTCTGTCTCCTGCTTCGAGTTTTCTGAATTCTTCCCTTGATTTTTTTTCGTAAGTTTTTTTGTTTGCCTTTATATAAATTTCCAGAAGATGCTGTATGGGATTTTTCTGGAGTTTTTTTTCACTTCCGAATTTATTATATCCAAAAAGGAGCTTCCCAAACTGAGTTCCCCAGTCTCCGAGATAATTCAGCCGAATCACTTTAAATCCGAGAAATTCGCAGATGTTTGCTATTGAATTTCCAATGATGGTTGAACGCAGATGCCCTATTCCGAAGGGCTTTGCTATGTTCGGGGAGGAAAATTCCACAATTATTTTTTTCCTTTTTCCCAGGTTTGTTTTTCCATAATTTTTCTTATAAGTCAGAGCTTCCCAAACCAGCTTTTTTGCGAGAGTTTTCCTGTTGAAGAAAAAATTAATATAAGGGCCTGCTGTCTGAATGTCTTCAAAATCTGTTGCAGGGGGTGTTCCGATTTCCTCTCTCAATTCCAGGGCAATTTGGTGCGGTTCATCTTTAAGCTTTTCAGAAAGAAAAAAACACGGAAAAGCAAAATCCCCCATATCTGCAGAAGGGGGAATTTCCAAAAGCCTGTCAATCTCCTCTTCGTTCAGCTTTATTCCTTTTTTATGCAGGGCTTTTTTCAGTAACCCCACCACCAGTTCTTTCATAAGATAATTAAATAGAAAAGAGATTATAAATTTTTGCAAAAGATACATAATAAATATAAAGCCTTCTCCAAATAATATTA
>CAYYME010000018.1:11153-12343 GCA_964473005.1 Candidatus Woesearchaeota archaeon
TTTTCTTTGATGTTTAAGTTCATTTCTTTTAATATTTTGTAAATAACTTTTGATATTATTTCTTTCATAAAATTTATAATGTAGTTTTATTTTTATATGTTATGAAAAAATATGATTTGATAATTATAGGAAGCGGGCCTGCAGGATTTAGTTCTGCAGTTTATGCCGCAAGATACAGGATGAATTTTTGTGTTATTGGAAAAAGTCCCGGAGGAACGCTTGGAGAGGCTCATGAAGTCTGCAATTTTCCTTCTTATACGAGAATAAAAGGATTTGAATTAATAAAGAAAATGCTTGAGCAGATTAAAGAACTGGGTGTTGAACTAAGAAACGAAGAGGCTCTTGAAATAAAGAAAACTCAAAAAGGCTTTGAGCTGACAACAAACAAGGAAAAATATTCTGCGAAAGAAATAATTCTTGCAACAGGTTCTGAAAGAAAAAAACTCGGGCTTGAAAGAGAAAAAGAACTAATTGGAAAGGGTGTCAGCTATTGCGCAACCTGTGATGCTGGATTTTATAAAGATAAAATTGCAGGAGTCGTGGGGGGCAGTGATGCTGCACTGAGTGCGGCACTTCTCGTGGCAGAGTTTGCAAAAAAAGTGTATATTATCTACAGAAAAGACAAATTTTTCAGAGGAGACAAAATCTGGATGGAAGAAGTGAAAAAGAATAAGAAAATAGAAGTCCTTTTTAATTCAGTTGTTACAAAATTAACAGGAAAAGAAAAATTAGAAGGGGTTGAAATAAACGAAAAGAGAAAACTTGAAGTTGACGGGCTTTTTGTGGAAGTTGGCGGAGTTCCGAATATAGAACTTGCAGAGAGTCTTGGAGTTAAAACAGAAGATAAGCAAATTATCGTAGATAAAGAACAAAAGACAAATGTTAAGGGTGTTCTCGCTGCAGGAGATGTCACCCATAATCCTCTGAAGCAGATTATAACTGCCTGTGCAGCAGGTGCTGTTGCTGCACATAGTGCTTACAGAGAGATTATTAAAGAAAAATAAATAACTTTTTAAGCAGAATTCTGTTATCAAAAACATGGCAAAAATAGATAAAGAAAATCTTGAAAAAGCATTTGATAAAAAAGAGGCTCCTGCAATGTCAAAGGAGATGGAAATTGGTTTTCATCTGGGTGCTTTGATCTCTTTTGTTCATGTTTGTATCGAATTGTTTAAGATGATTCAAAATGT
>CAYYME010000019.1:0-12055 GCA_964473005.1 Candidatus Woesearchaeota archaeon
CAATAACAAGATAATTGAACTTGGTAAATCAGAAAACAAATTCAGGAATATAAAAAATTACGGAGATATTAAAACCGATTATGCACTTGTGGCTGGCTCTGTTCAGGGACCTGCAAAAAGGCAACTGCTAATTACATTTCCCTTAAGAGAAACTAAAAAGCAGGCAAAAAAAATTTATGAACTTATTGAATTAAGATGAAAACCAATTTATTAAACATTGAAGGGAAAAAAGTAAAGGAAATTAATCTTCCTGGATGCTTTTCTTCTGAAATCAGGAAGGATATAGTTGCAAAAGTTCTGGAGGCTAAGAAAAGAAAGCAGCCTTATTCTCCGTCGTTAGTTGCAGGAAAACAGCATTCTGCAAGCGGAATAATCCGGCACAGGAGGCATGTCTGGAAAACCCATTACGGGCAGGGGATATCCCGAATCCCCAGAAAAATTATTTCGGCAAAAGGAGACAGATTCAACTGGATTGGGGCGGAAATATCTTCAACTGTCGGAGGAAGAAGAGCACATCCTCCGAAAATAATTTCAATGCTCCAGATTAAAAAAATAAACAAAAAAGAAATGAAAATTGCCATGTGCTCTGCACTGAGTGCAACAGCAAATGAAAAAAGGATCATTAAAAAATATGGGACAATAGAAAAATTAGATAAAGAACTCCCTTTGGTTGTTGAATCAAAAATTATCACACTTAAAACAAAAGAATTTCTTTCCAATCTGCAGAAAATCCTTGGTGACAAATTGTATACTATTGCAATTAAGAAAAAAAGCATAAGAGCAGGAAAAGGAAAAATGAGAGGCAGAAAATACAAAAGCAATGCAGGATTGCTGATTGTCGTGGGAAAAAATGAAAAATTAAAGACAAATGTCTGCGAGGCAGTTAATGTAAATAAACTGAATGTTACTGATTTAGCAAACGGCGGACTCGGAAGATTAACTCTTTATACTGAAGAGGCAATTAAAAATCTGGGGGAGAAATTAAAATGAAAGAAGTACTGCCGATAGTCTTGGATATAGAAACAAGCGGGGGAAATTCTATTGAACATGGAATCTGGCAAATTGGAGCAGTTGACTTAAACACCATGGAAGAATTTTTAGAAGAAGGCAGGATAGATGAAGGGGATAAAGTAATGAGTGAATCATTAATGGTTATAAATAAAACAGAAGAGGAACTAAGAGATAAAAGCAAACAGTCACAAAGACAATTGCTTGAAAGATTTTTTAAATGGCTTGGGACAAGAAAAATGAAAACTCTCCTATGCCATCTTCCTGATTTTGACCAGGGATTTTTAAGGCATAAAGCAATAAAGTATTTTAATAAAGATCCTTTTTGGCCTGACCATCACAGATCCTTTGACATGCATTCAATTGCACAGGTTAAATTTTTTGAATTAAACGGAAAATTTCTGACTAAAGAAGATAACAATAGTGATATGGGACTAAGAAATATTCTGAAACTGTGCGGAATAGAAGATAAAAGAGTTTCAGTAAAAAGTGGTGAAGTTTCTAAGAAAGGCACCCCCCATAATGCACTTGAGGACGCTAAGTTAACTGCAGAATGCTTCAGCAGATTAATTTATGGAAAAAATCTTTTCCCGGAATATTCAGAATATAAAATTCCGGAGGCATTAAGAAAATGACTACTCTTAAACCGATAGTTACTGAAAAAGCAGTTATGCTGATTGAGGCACAGAATATTCTGACATTCGAAACCGACAGAAACAGAACAAAAGAACAGATAAAAGCAGAATTTGAAGAAGTCTTTAATTCCAAGGTTGAAAAAATAAGAACATTGATTAAAGGAAGCAAGAAATATGCTTACATTAAATTAAAAAAAGAATTTCCTGCTATTGATTTGGCAACGAAATTAGGATTGATGTAAAGATGATAAACGAAGATACCATTCAATTTACAGGGAAAACAAGAGAGATAGAAGGAGAAATATATTATGAATTTATCCAAACGCTTCCTGCTCCCGATTGGTTTAGATATTATTATTTTTCTCAAGTAAAAAATCCTGCTGAATCAAAAAAACACTTTACTGAATTAAAATATCAACCACAAATAATAAATCAACTAATAATTGAAAAAATGAAAAAAGAGATAACAAGCAAACTTGAGGTATCAAACTAAAATGGGCAAGCGTATAATTCAGCAGGCACGTGGAAAAGGAAGCCATACTTACAGAGTCAGAAAAAAAGCATTCAGATTCAAGATAGGATATCCTCGGAAACTCGAAGGAGAAGGAAGTATTGTAAAACTTTTCAATTCAGCTGCACATTCTGCCCCTCTGGCAAAGATTGTTTACAGCGGGGGAAATTTCCTTATTCCTGCATTCAGAGGAATGATTGAAAAAGAGAGAATAAAATTCGGAGGAAATGAAATTAAAGAGGGAAATATTTTGGAATTAAAGAATATTCCTGTGAAAACCCCTATTTACTGTGTGGAATCAAGACCAGGAGACGGGGGAAGATTCATAAAAACTGCAGGAAGTTCTGCAGTTCTCAGCAGAATAGTCGGAGAAGATATTTTTGTCATGATGCCGTCAAAAAAAGAAAAGAAGTTCAGCGGAAGATGCAGGGCAATTATAGGAATAATTGCAGGTGCAGGAAGGCTCGAAAAAGCAATCGTGAAAGCAGGAAAAAAGTTTTATATCAAAAAATCAAAAGGCAAATTATGGCCAAGAACCTCTCCTGTAAAAATGAATGTGATAGACCATCCTTTCGGAGGAGGAAGAGGAAAGAGAATCAAGAGCAAAATCGCGAAAAGAAACGCTCCTCCAGGAGCAAAAGTCGGAACATTAAGACCGAGAAGAACAGGAAAACGAAAATAAAAATGAAAAATAAATGAAAATGGAAATAAAAAAGAAAGAATTCAGATACAGGGGAAAGACACTGGAAGAACTCAGGAGTTTGGATACCCGGGAGTTTGCAAAACTTCTTAAGTCAAGGGCAAGAAGGACTGTTCTCAGGCAGTTTCAGGAAATAGAAGATTTCATAAGCAGTGCAAAAGAAAAAATGGAGAAGGATATAAAGATAAGAACCCACAAGAGAACTCTCGTAATTGTTCCGGGAATGGTTGGGATGAAAATTCAGGTTCATAAAGGAAACACTTTTGTTCCCGTCGATATAACAGGAGAAATGCTCGGGCACAGATTAGGGGAATTTGCCGTTACACGGGGAAAAGTAAAGCACGGAAGCGCCGGAGTCGGAGCAACTAAAGGAACAAGGGCAAAAGCCAAAACATAAAAAAATAAAATGACAGAAAAAAATTACAATCCAGAACAAAGAGAAAAACAAGCGATGCAGAAACAGCCACAAAAAATCAGAGAAGAAAAACCAGCTGAAATTCCAAAAACAGAGGAAAAAAAGACAGAAACAGGCAAACCAACAGAAGAAAAAAAAGAAGAAAAAAAAGAAATTCCTAAAATTAAGAAAACAGAGGCAGTTGTAAATTCTTTTAATCTTCCTGTATCCACAAAGGATGCTGCTGCAATCTGCAGATTCATCAGGCATAAAAAAATCAGAGACGCAATACTGGATTTGGAGCAGGTTAAACTCGGAAATAAAGCTGTTCCGATGAAGGGGGAAATCCCGCACAGAAAAGGAAAAAGAATGATGTCCGGAAGATTTCCAAAGAAAAGTACAGGAGATTTCCTTGTCTTATTAAAAAGCCTGGCTGCGAATGCAAGTGAACTCGACGAACCTGTAATTACCGAGGCTGTGGCGAATATGGGTTCAAGACCATACGGAAGATTCGGAAGAACCAGAAAAAAAAGAACACACATAAAAATCATTGCAAGAGAAAAAATAAAGAAGGAGAAGAAGAAATAAAATGGAATACATTAAAGATTGGAGATGCAGGGCACAAGGATTAGCAGGATTAGTATTATCTGGAATATTTCTTTATAATGGAATAAAATATAATGAACCTATAATAACTGCTGGAGGAGTCTTATTTGGAATTGAGGGGGTGGGAGATGCAATTACAGGTTATCATCATTATTGCGGGCAAAAAGCAATTGACGGAGTTAAATATATTATTAAAAAAATAAAAAACCAACATGGAAGAAAAAAAAGTAGTTAAATTCAAGAAAGAAGAATTTGCTGTCCGGGAATATATCAAAAATTCCCTTGGAAAAGGAAAGATAAGCAAGGCAAGAATAGAATACACCCCTGTAGGGGAAAAAATAATTATTTCCACGAACAAGCCCGGGCTTGTAATAGGAAGAGGAGGGGAAAAAATAGCAGAACTGACAAATACATTAAAAACCAAATTCAAACTTGAAAACCCCCACATTGAAATAGATGAAATAAAAGAACCTGAATTTGACGCGCAGATAAACGCAGATGAAATTGCACTTGCCCTTGAAAGATTTGGACCACTGAAATTCAAGGTAGTTGCATACAGAACACTCCAGAGAATAATGAAAGCCGGAGCGCTTGGGGCAGAAATAAGGCTCGGCGGAAAACTTCCGGGTTCAAGAGCAAAAGCATGGAGATTTGCACAGGGATATCTGAAAAAAGTAGGAGAGAGCGCCAAGGTAGTTGACAGGGCACAGTCTATTGCGCAGACAAAACCAGGAACAGTCGGAGTAAAGGTAAGCATACTTTCCCCCCATGCTCTGCTAAAAGACAGAATAATTGTGGATGAAGAATTATTAAATAAACTAAAAGAAAATATGAAAAAAACAGAGGAGGAAAAAGTGAAGAAGAGTTCATCCAGGAAGAAAAAATGAAAGCGAGAGTAGATCAATATATAGCAGTACCCTGCTGTGGGGATGAAGCAAACAATATTGAAAAAGACCATATTTATTTAATAAAAAGCCCTATTAGAGAAGGAAAAAAAGAATTGGGGTGGATGACTTTAGGAGAAGCAAAAGAAAGATATGGTTCAGATAAAATATTCATATCTGCTTCCCACGGTATGTGTAAAGAATGTTTAGAATTAAAATTTGGAAAGTCTAAAAATGAAATCAAAAGATATTAAAAACATGAGCAAAGAAGACAGAGAGAAAAAATTAAAAGAACTTCGGATTGAACTGGTTAAGTCAAAAGCAGATGCATCCAAAGGAAGTTCAAAAACACGGCAAATTAAAAAAAATATTGCAAGAATATTCACACTCAATAAATAACATGGATATATGTCCGAAATGTGGCTTGCCAAAACAGGCATGTGTATGCGAACAGATTGTAAAAAGTTCGCAGAGGATAAAAGTAACCACAGAGAAGAAAAGATACGGAAAATTGGTTACGATTATAAGCGGACTCGAGAGCGGAATTGATGTAAGAAAAACCGCGAAGGCTCTCAAAAATGAGCTGGCATGCGGAGGAACTTACAGAGATAACGAAATTGAGCTTCAGGGAGACCACAAGAGAAGGGTTAAGCCCGTTCTTGTCAGGTTAGGATTTGAAGAGAACGCTATTGAGGATTAAGCAAACCACAACACAAAACAAAAATGAAAAAGAAAGAAGAAAAAGCAAAAGACAGAAAAGAAGCAGAGACAGCCGTGGCTGTGGTTAATGAAAAGGACTGCCCAATACACGGGCATCTTAAAGCAAGAGGAAAAACTTTTGAAGGAAGAGTCATAAGAAAATTTCCAAAAAGAGTTGTTATAGAATTTGAAAGAATGATTTTTGTCAGAAAATATGAAAGATACAAGAGAGCAAAGACAAAAATTCATGCACGGCTTCCCTCATGCATGGAAAAGGAAATTAACATCGGTGATTTTATAAAAGTGCAGGAGTGCAGGCCTCTCAGCAAGATGATTCATTTCGTTGTTATAAAAAAAATAAATGAAGGGGGGATAAAAACAAAATGAAAGCTATATCTGCAAGAGCAACAGCAGGATTAAATATTGGCGCGATAGTAACTGCAGCTGATAATAGCGGTGCCAAAATTGTGAAAATAGTTGCTGTAAAAAAAAGCAAAGCAAAAAAAGGAAAACAAACAAATGCAAAAATTGCAGACTGGGTAAAAGTCAGCGTAAGAAAAGGAAACCCTGAAATGAAAGGGCAAGTTTTTGATGCTGTTGTGATAAGACAGAAGAAATCATACAGAAGACTGAACGGAGAAAGAATTGCATTTGAAGATAATTCTGTTGCGCTTTTGAAAGATGAAAAAGGAAATCCGAAAGGAACGCAGATTAAAGGAGCAATTGCAAGGGAGGTTTTGGAGCGATGGCCAAGCGTGGCAAAACTCGCGTCGATAGTTTACTAAAAAATGAAACAAAAATTCTCAACACACTGGAAAGCAAGCAAGAGACCCGGAAAGCAGAGAAAATATACAGCGAATGCTCCCCTTCACATTAAAAAAAAATTAGTAAGCGTCAATTTAACAAAAGAACTAAGAAAAAAATACAATAAAAGAAATATCCCGGTAAGGAAGGGGGATGTTGTTAAAATAAAGAGGGGGAAATTCAAAGGAAGCCAGGGGAAAATCCTCGAAGTAAAAACAAAAAAACAAAAAGTAACTGTTGAGGGAATCCATGTTAAGAAAATGGACGGCTCAAAAGCAAATGTAAATCTGCAACCCTCAAATCTGCAGATTGTCGAATTAAACTCAGAAGATAAAAAAAGATTAAAAATAAAAGAAAAGGAGAAAAAATAAAATGCACATGAAGAGAGAGAAAATGCCGAAAAACTGGCCTGTGAAAAGAAAAGGAACTGCTTATGTAGTCAGACCCAGCTCAAATACTGAAAAAGGAATTCCCGTGCTTATTATCTTAAGAGATATGCTCAAAGTAGCCAAAAACAGAAAAGAAGTAAAAAAAGCCATTCATGATAAGAATATTCTGGTAAACAGCAGATTAATAAAAGATGACGCGCAAAATATGCTTCTCTTCGACACGCTGGCTATACTTCCGTCAGGAAAGTATTACAGAATTGTTTTGTCCAAGAAAGGAAAATTTGATTTGAGCGAGATAAAAGAAAAAGATATTAATCATAAAATAGCAAAAGTTTCTGACAAGAAAATCCTGAAGGGGAAGAAAATTCAGCTCAACCTCAGTGACGGGGGAAATTTCCTTTCAGATATAAAATGCAATATTAACGATTCTGTATTAATCAATCTAAAAGAAAAAAAGATAGAAAAATGCATCCCTTTAAAGGAAAAGGGGGGTGTAGTAATATATTCAGGGAAACATTCCGGAGCAGAGGCAATTATTGATAAAATTGATAAAGAAAAGAAAATGGCAGAGATAATAATCAATGACAAAAAAGTAAATGTATTAATTAAACAATTGATGGCTGTAAAATGAACCCAATGAGAGAAATAAAAATTGAAAAAATTGTTTTAAGTGTAGGCGGGACAGGAGAAGAACTTGAGAAAGGAGTAAAGCTTTTGCATCTGTTCACTAAAAGAAAACCTGCAAAAACAATTTCGAGAAAGAGAATTCCCTCCCTAGGAGTAAGACCCAAGCTTGAAGTCGGGGCTGTCGTGACAATCAGGAAAAACACCGAAGACATTCTGAAAAGAATGCTTGCAGCATTGGACAATACTCTAAGAAAAAATCAGATAAGCGAAAATAATTTTTCATTTGGCATAAAAGAATATATAGAAATTCCCGGAGTGGAATATCAGAGAGAAATAGGAATAAGAGGATTTGATGCTACAATCAGCTTCAAAAGGACAGGAAGAAGAGTAGGAATAAGAAAAATAAAAAAAGGAAAAATACCAAAAAGACAGAAGATTACAAAAGAAGAGATAATCAAATTTATGGAGGAAAAATTCGGAACGCAATTTATTTAAAATGACATCCAGCGACTGGAAAAAAATCTTGAAGCAACTGAGAAACAAGCCTGAAATTATGGAAAAGTTTATGAAACACTGCAAACCAAAAGAAAGAAAGACAGGAATAGCCTCAAGAAAATGCGAAAGGTGCGGAAGATACGGAGCGCATATAAAATCATACGGACTAAATTTATGCCGGCAGTGCTTCAGGGAAATTGCTGAAGAAATCGGCTTTAGAAAATACAGTTAAAATGTCACAAGATGTTGTTGCTGACGGGCTGAATATGATAAGAAACGCCAAGAAGGCAAAAGAAAAAGTGGTAACTATACACCGGATTTCAAAATTGTTCATAGAAATTCTGAAGATAATGAAACAGAAGGGAGCAGTGGAGAGATATAAACTCGATAAGAGCGGAAAAACCGCAGAGATAACTCTTGGAGAACTGATTGAATGTAAAGCAATAAAACCGCGGTTCAGTGTGGATAAAGACGACGTGAAGAAGTACAGAAGAAGATATCTTCCTGCGAAAAATATCGGGACAATGATAATCTCAACAAATAAAGGGCTGATGACCCATGAAGAAGTTGAGAAAGAACAGATAGGGGGGTGCTTAATAGCATATTTTTATTAAAATGAAAACTAAAAATATCCCTTATTTTCTCGGAATAATAATACTTCTATTAGGAGGAACTATAAGCTTAATCGGAAAGACATCAGAGTTTTATTATCCGTTAATATATCTTGCAGTTGGATTAGCGATTAGTGCTGTAATTCTGATAATTAAAGAATTAGTTAAAAAAACAAAATGAAAAGAGAAATTTTACAGAAGATTGAAATTCCCGAAGGAGTTGAAGCAACCATTGAAGGGCATGAATTAACAGTTAAAGGGAAGAAAGGAGAAAATAAGAGAAAATTTTCTCTGGGCAGGATAAAATTTGAAAAAAAAGGAGGAGAGATTATCCTTGAAGACAAAAAAGCGACAAAAAAAGAGAAGAAGATAATAAACACAACTGCCTCGCACATTGAAAATATGATTAAGGGGGTCCAGGAAGGATTTGAATATAAATTAAAAATATGCATAAGCCATTTCCCAATCACCGTTGAAATCGGAAAAGGGGAGGCAATAGTAAAAAATTTTCTCGGAGAAAAAATTCCGAGAAAAGTTAAAATTCCAAAAAATGTCGACGCAAGTATGGAAAAAGATATAATAACAGTCTCATCAGTCGACAAAGAAGCTGCTGGACAGGCTGCGGCCAATTTTGAGAAAAGCACCAGAATTAGAAACAGAGACAGGAGAATTTTCCAGGACGGAATTTTTATTATATCCAAAGCAGGGAGGGAAATATGAAATTCTTAAGAAGAACACACAGCAGATATTCCAAAATCGGGAAAAGAAGAAAGAAAAAATTAAAATGGAGAAAGCCAACCGGAAGAGACAACAAAATGCGGGACAGGAGGAGGGGCTATCCTGCAAGTGTTGCTATCGGATACTCCGGCGGGAAAAAAGAAAAAGGAAAGATAGAAAATAAAACCCCTGTTATAATAAGAAATGCTTCTCAAACAGAAAAAATGAAAAAAAATCAAATTGCAATCCTTGGAAAAATGGGAAAAAGGAAGAAAATAGAAATTGCAAAAAAGGCAAAAGAAATGAAAATTGAAATTTACAAAATGAATATTGAAAAATTCCTGAAATTAAACGAAAAAAGGAAAGAGCAGAAGCCTGCTGAAGAAAAGAAAACAGAGAATAAGGGGATTAAAAAATGAATTTAGGCAAAAAGAAAAATCTTGCTGCACGAACACTCGGAATCGGAAAAGAGAGAATAATATTTGTAAAATCAAGGCTCGATGAAATCAAGGAAGCAATAACAAAGCAGGATATAAGGGAATTATATCAGGACAAGGCAATAATTATAAAAGATATCCGGGGAAGAAAAAAAAGAATAAAGAAAAAAAGAAAGAGAAGCACAGGAAATATCAGAAAAAAAGCATACAAGAGAAAAAAAGAATATGTGATTATGACAAGAAAACTAAGAGGGTTTGTCTCTGAACTGAAAAAACAGAAAAAATTACCTGCTGAAGAAATTAAAGACATCAGAAAAAAAATAAGAAATAAATTCTTCAAAAGCAAAGCAGGTTTAAGAGAATATATAAGGAGCATGGAAAAATGAAGACTCTAAAAAGAAGAAAATCAGAAGGAAAAACAGATTACGGAAGAAGGATAAAACTTCTGAAAAGCAGGACACCAAGACTTGTTTTCAGAAGAAGCAACAGATATCTTGCGGCCCAGTATGCTGTAAGTGAAGAGGCAAAAGACAAAATTATATTCGGAATAAACTCAAAAAGCCTGACAAAATATGGCTGGCCTGAAAAATCAAAAAACCTAAAATCAGTCCCTGCCTCATATTTGCTTGGATTTATGGCAGGAAAAAGAATTCTCAGGAAAAAACTGAAAATGCCTGTTGTTGATTTTGGGATGCTCAGGGCACTTCATAAAACAAGAGTTTATGCTTTTCTCAAAGGATTAATTGATTCAGGCATTAAAACAGAATGCAAAAAAGAATTATTTCCTGCTGAAGAAAGAATAAGAGGGGAGCATCTGAAAAATAAAATTCCTTTTGCAGAAATTAAATTAAAAATAGACGAATTATAAAATGGCAAAAAAAATTGAAGAGATAAAAGAAATTGAAGAACCAAAAGATGAGTACGCAGAAATTCCTGAAGAAATCCTGGACGAAGAAGTTCCGGAAGAAGTGAAAGAGCCGGAAGAAAAAGCAGAGGTAAAAAAGGCAGGAATAGAAGTTATTGAATCCTGGGAGCCTAAAACAAAACTTGGAAGAGAAGTTAAAGACAGAAAAATCACAGACATCGACGATATTCTTAACAGCGGAAGAAAAATTCTTGAACAGCAGATTGTTGACTCTCTGCTGACTGTCAAGGTGGATTTGATTTCCATAGGACAGTCAAAAGGAAAATTCGGAGGGGGAAAAAGAAGAGCCTGGAGGCAGACGCAGAGAAAGACAAAACAGGCAAATGTTCCGACATTTTCTGCGATGGCTGTAGTCGGTGATGAAAACGGGCATGTTGGAATAGGCTCAGGAAAATCAATGGAAACTCTTCCTGCAAGGGACAAGGCAATAAGAAAAGCAAAACTGAATATTATCAAAGTTAGGCGGGGATGCTCTGCATTTGACTGCTCGTGCTCAGAACCGCATACTGTTCCTTTCAAAGTTAAGGGAAAATCCGGAAGCGTGGAGATTACTTTGATTCCTGCTCCCCAGGGAACAGGGCTGGTAGTAGCAAATGAACTTAAAAAGATTCTGAAGATGGCGGGAATTAAAGATGTTTACAGCAGAACATCAGGAAGTGTAAGAACCAGTTTTAACCTCATCAAAGCCTGCATTGATGCTCTGAAAAAAACAAACAGGGGAGAGGGAAAATGATTGCAGTAATAAGAATTGCAGGAGAAGTTGGGCTGGACAAAGATGTTAAGGAAACCCTGAACAGGCTCAGGCTCAGAAAAAAATATTCCTGCGTTGTTTTTGAAAAACCAGGAGAAGTTCAGATTGGTATGATAAACAGAGTAAGGGATTTTACTGCATTCGGTGAAATTAACAAAGAAACTTACGAAGAATTAAAAAAGAAAAGGGGGCTTAAAGATAAAAAGGGAAATTTAAAGCCCTTTTTCAGGCTGCATCCCCCTCGAGGAGGAATTAAGAGCAAACTTCATTTTCCGAAGGGAGTTTTGGGAAATCACGGCGAAAAAATAAATGAATTAGTCTTGAGGATGCTTTAAAATGGTAACAGGAGCATTAAAAAGAAACAAGAGAAACAGGAAAAGCATGAATTATCAAAATGGCAATAGAATTAAGATTTTATCAGGAGAGAATATAACCTTAGAAAAGATATATAGCAGATATAAGAATGGTTGCTTGGTTGGTTTAGAAAATTTTGCAAATTCCGGAAAAAGAGTGGTAGTAGATGAAATAGATTTTGAAAAAAAGATTATAGGAATTGCATATCCTTCATTAGGGGGGAATATTTGTTGGGCTACATATAAATTTAATGGAACTAAGTCAGATGATTATGCTATAAAACATTCATTTGGAATAGTTAGCCAAGGTCATTTCAAGTATAATCAATTAAATGATAAGCTTAAGGAATTAAATAAAATTTAAAATGCCGCTTAAAAAAACACACAAACGTAAAAAATCATCAAGAATGCATGGAAGAAAAATGGGAACTCACGGCTGGGGCTCAAGAAAACAGCACAGAAGCTCAGGAAACAAGGGAGGAAAAGGCATGTCAGGAACAGGTAAAAGA
>CAYYME010000020.1:0-11460 GCA_964473005.1 Candidatus Woesearchaeota archaeon
AGGCTCTATGGACTGGGGAATATCTTTTTAGATATGAAAAATAAAATCTGCTTAAGTCCTTGCCCATATAAATCTTATTTCAGATATCTTTTGACTTTTTTTCTTGCTTTTTCTCTTTTCTTTTGATGTTGTTTTAAGAAAATATTTATTTGCTTAATTAAAAACAAAAGATTTTAAATATTCAATCTTATAGAATAACCATGGACCTCAAAACAACTCTGTCTCAAAAAGGGCTTGTCTTACAAAGCCCAAATGCAACAGAAATTATAACGAGAGCAAAGTCAGTTAACAGACCAATAAAAATCTTCTATGGAGAAACCTATGATGAAGAGGGGAATCCGATAGACAGCATGAAATATTATTTCTTTGTTGCGGAGCTTGCAGAATCTCTGGAGGAGCTCGGATTTAAAACAGAACCCATGATTCTTGTGGCTGATGTTGCGGCATGCAGAAATGTGTCTGAATCCTTAAATAATAAATATATTGAACTTGGAGAAGAAAGAGCAAGGTTTGTGGATAAAGTGAACAAAACATATGGGCTGAATCTTAACATAATAAAGATGAGTGATTATTTATTTGGAGCTAAATTTCAGGAAAAATTAGAACAGATTATTGAAATCTGTAAAAAGAATCCAAAATTAATGAAAAAAGTTGAGAAAACTATTCCGGAATCAAAAATTGAAATAGAAAGAAAAAAAGAATTTGCATATTCTTTTGATGAGATTACAACAATTATGGATGTGGATATTAAGATAGGCCCTCCGAGAGAGGATTTGTATGACGGGATTGCAAGGGAGATTGCAAAAAAGACTGGCATATCACCATTAATATCTCTTTTCTTAACACCTGCATTCCCTGTTGGGAAAGATTGGGAGTATTTTTTTATTAATGAAGGAATTGAAGAACACGGAATAACTGCTTATAAGGCAGGAAGTAAAAGATTGCAGGAAAACAGGATTATAATCGGGAAAACCACACCGAAAAAAGCAGAGGAGTTAATTAATAAATCATTCATTTCAAAGAATCCTGAATTGCCAAATCCTGTTCTGGACATAGGAATAATCGCTGAAATGGCTAAAAAAAGATTAGAAAAAGACAGAACTCCGGTTACGCTCTATAAAGAATTCTATTCCGGAAAAATAAATCCAGAGGAGTTAAAAAAGAAAACAAATAACCTTTTATATACTTACATATTAAGTAAATTAAAATGAATCTAATTCAAAAAAGAGTTGAAAAAGAATATAAAGAAAAAAAGGATTTTTCTTTGAAAGATAAAAGATATTATCAAAAAAAATTAAAAGAATTCGGATTAAAACCGCTTATGCAATTTATGAAATATTTTCCAGAACCCAGTGAAAATATGAAAAAAGGGATCACATATGCACATAAAGATATTGAAAAGATTGCAGAAGCAATAGCAAATAAGAAACCATGGGCTGCAGTTTCAGGATTAAATCCTTCTGGACCCTTGCACTTTGGACATAAGATAGTATTTGAAGAATTATTGTGGATGCAAAAACACGGGGCAGACATTTTTATTCCGCTGACAAATGATGAAAGTTATATTGTAGGAAAATCAGGAAGTCTCGCTGAAGCAAGAAAAATTGCCTATAACCAAGTTATTCCGAGTATAATCGCTATGGGATTTAAACCCAAAAAAACACATATTTTTGTTGATTCAGATTACCCAGAAATATACAATATAGCAATGGACCTTTCAACTAAGACAACTTTGAATAAATCTTTTAAGATTTTTGGTTTTGATCAAACAGAAAAAGGAGAAAACCCCGGAACAATGTTTTATCGCTCAGCAGTTCAAATTGCCCAGATCCTGTTGCCGCAATATCCTGAGTTTGGAGGGCCGAAACCAACACTGGTTCCTGTAGGAATAGACCAACATCCTTACATTGTATTATCCAGGGATGTTGCAGAGAAGAAAGGATTTATTCCGCCTGCGGAATTAATAATTAAATTTCTTCCTAGTTTAAAAGGGCCGGATAGTAAAATGTCTGCTTCTATAAAAGGAAGTTGCATATATCTCACAGATAGCCCGAAAATTGCTGAGGAAAAAATAAAAAAAGCTTATACTGGAGGATTATCCTCTGCAAAAATACAAAAAAAACTCGGTGCAATTCCTGAGATTTGCCCTGTATTTCAGTTATTAAAATATCATTTCTTAAATATGGAAGAATATAAGAAACTTTATGAAAATTACAGAAAAGGAAAGATATTAAATGAAGAACTTAAAGAAATCGCCATAAAATACGTTAAAGAATATCTAAAAAGTCATCAGAAAAAGATGATAAGAGCTAAAAAAGACATAAATAAATTTCTTCTTAGGAAACAGATTACCTCGATTAAGGAATAGAAATACTTAAAAACTGTTACTACTATAGAATTATATGGAAAAGATTAAGACTAGTTGCTATGAAATTACTTTTAAAGAAGTTTCCAAAAAAGGTCCAGGAGGATATGAATCAACTTATTTAACCTCTGAAGGATTTCCTGCCCCGGATAAATTATATAAGGAACTCAAAAAATTACAGGGAAGCGTCCTGCCAATAGAAAATAAGACTATAAGACACAGAAATGGTGCAACACTGACAGGGGCTCTGGAAAATAAGAAATCTCTCGGAATTGCTTCTGGTTTTAAGCCCAGCGGACCATATCACTTTGGCCATAAATTAACCTCTTCTATTGTTTCTTTTTTTCAGAAAAATGGAGTTCAGATATTTATGCCTATAGCGGATGTAGAATGTGAAATGGATTCAAGAACATTAAAAAAACAATATCTCTATTGGGCTGCAGATAATCTGCTTGACTGGGGTGCAAATGGGGTTAATCTTGATGCATCGCATGTATACCTTCAATCAGAAGAGAGAAGAGTAAATGATTTAACATATAGGGTAGCCAGAGAATTGAAATTTGGTTTGACAGTAGATACATATGGACTTGAAAAGATGATTAAAGATTTCCCTTTTCTATTTGCAGGAATAGCACAGGTAGCAGACATACTCCTTACACAACATCAGGATTTTAGAAATTATCATTCCTTTATGGTAAGTGGACAGGATCAGGACGGGCATATGAAGATGGCTGTTGCACTTACAAAAAAAGCTATTAAAAACAAAGAAAACCTGTATGGAATCCAAACAATTCCTTCTGCATTTTATATTCCGCACATAAGAGGTTTAATAGGAAAAGCCAGTTCAAGTAAGGAAAAAAGTACCCTATATTTAGGACCTGGCAGAAAAGGATTGGATCTTGAAGGAAGAACAAAAGATGCAAAGGATAAAATAGATACTGCCAGAAAAATCAAAAATCCAGAAACTGAAAGAAGATTAAGATTATTTGCTCTAGATATGGTAAGGTATATCCCTTCTTTTAATAATCAAAGCAGGGTGGATTTTTCTGAATTGGTTTCCAATCTTCCAGTAGATATAAAGAGAGATATTCTTGCAGCAGAAGATGATGCTAAGAAGTCTGCAATAATGGATAATTATCTCTTAAAAGAATGTAAATATGCAAAACAAGATAATCTGGGATTAATTATGGATTTGATGAAAGATACTTTAAAGGAACATCAAATGAGAAGAGAAAGAGTATTAAAATATGCAGTTGAAAGAATGGAATATAAAGATCCCGGAGCATGGAGTTTGGATGATGAAATGCCTGCTGCTCCAGATTTCTGGAAAATTCCTAAAAAGGCTATTGTAGATTTTTCAAAAAGAAATCCGACCCATTGGTTTCACATCGTGGCAGCCATGAAAGATAAATTAATGGCTTAATTTTAAAAATGATACAAGAATATTTTTCACAAAAAAGTTTAGTAGAGAGAGTATTAAGCATGGATGAAATGATTAAACTTTCACAAAAGAGCGGGGAAATTAATATTATAATGGGACAAACCTTTGATTCCGGACAACCTGTTGATATGATGAAATATGGTTTATTTATAATGGGACTGGAAGACCTTTTATCAAAAAAGAATTCTAAAGTTAATTCTATGTGGTTAATAGCAGACCATTTTATGACTAATATAAATGAAGATAAAGAAATCGAAGAGGCAAGAAAACAGGTAGTAAATAGAGAGAATTATTTGGGAAAATTAAATAAGGTTTATAAAGGAAGAATAAAAATTATCTTATCTTCTAATTTAAGTCAGACTCCGGACTATAAAGAAAATCTAAAAAGATTAAAAGAAGAGGCGGGCAAAAATCTTTCATTTAGAAGAAAAGTTTTAGAATCGGTTCCAGAAGACAGAAAAACAAATAAAAAATCCATCAATTACCCTCTAGAAGAACTGGCCGCCATACAGTCTTTAAAAACAAGTATAAAAATCGGGCCTAAATATGAATTTTTTTATGATCGCCCTGCAAGAGATTTTGCTTCGGATATAGGATTTGAAAAATACATTGCAGTACATTTAACAAATTGCTTCCCTTTTGGAAATCCCAAAATATCCAATGAATTAAAAAAAGAAATCGAAAAATTTGGGATTTTGCCTTATAAAAAAAATAGCAAGGGTCTGGGGGAATATAGAATTGATCCTATAAATGATTCTCTGGAAAAAATTGAAGATTTAATTAAATCAACAAGAGACCCAAGAGCAATCAAAGACCTAATCGTAATAACCGAGCTTGCAAAAAAGAGACTGGAACAAAAAGACCTTTTTTTCACTTCCGAAAAAGAAATAAATTTAAGAAAAATGAAAGATAAAGCAATTTACCAGTATAAAAAGTACATTGAAGAACCATTTAATAATGCAAAATAACCATGGACCTCAAAACAACTCTGTCTCAAAAAGGGCTTGTCTTACAAAGCCCAAATGCAACAGAAATTATAACGAGAGCAAAGTCAGTTAACAGACCAATAAAAATCTTCTATGGAGAAACCTATGATGAAGAGGGGAATCCGATAGACAGCATGAAATATTATTTCTTTGTTGCGGAGCTTGCAGAATCTCTGGAGGAGCTCGGATTTAAAACAGAACCCATGATTCTTGTGGCTGATGTTGCGGCATGCAGAAATGTGTCTGAATCCTTAAATAATAAATATATTGAACTTGGAGAAGAAAGAGCAAGGTTTGTGGATAAAGTGAACAAAACATATGGGCTGAATCTTAACATAATAAAGATGAGTGATTATTTATTTGGAGCTAAATTTCAGGAAAAATTAGAACAGATTATTGAAATCTGTAAAAAGAATCCAAAATTAATGAAAAAAGTTGAGAAAACTATTCCGGAATCAAAAATTGAAATAGAAAGAAAAAAAGAATTTGCATATTCTTTTGATGAGATTACAACAATTATGGATGTGGATATTAAGATAGGCCCTCCGAGAGAGGATTTGTATGACGGGATTGCAAGGGAGATTGCAAAAAAGACTGGCATATCACCATTAATATCTCTTTTCTTAACACCTGCATTCCCTGTTGGGAAAGATTGGGAGTATTTTTTTATTAATGAAGGAATTGAAGAACACGGAATAACTGCTTATAAGGCAGGAAGTAAAAGATTGCAGGAAAACAGGATTATAATCGGGAAAACCACACCGAAAAAAGCAGAGGAGTTAATTAATAAATCATTCATTTCAAAGAATCCTGAATTGCCAAATCCTGTTCTGGACATAGGAATAATCGCTGAAATGGCTAAAAAAAGATTAGAAAAAGACAGAACTCCGGTTACGCTCTATAAAGAATTCTATTCCGGAAAAATAAATCCAGAGGAGTTAAAAAAGAAAACAAATAACCTTTTATATACTTACATATTAAGTAAATTAAAATGAATCTAATTCAAAAAAGAGTTGAAAAAGAATATAAAGAAAAAAAGGATTTTTCTTTGAAAGATAAAAGATATTATCAAAAAAAATTAAAAGAATTCGGATTAAAACCGCTTATGCAATTTATGAAATATTTTCCAGAACCCAGTGAAAATATGAAAAAAGGGATCACATATGCACATAAAGATATTGAAAAGATTGCAGAAGCAATAGCAAATAAGAAACCATGGGCTGCAGTTTCAGGATTAAATCCTTCTGGACCCTTGCACTTTGGACATAAGATAGTATTTGAAGAATTATTGTGGATGCAAAAACACGGGGCAGACATTTTTATTCCGCTGACAAATGATGAAAGTTATATTGTAGGAAAATCAGGAAGTCTCGCTGAAGCAAGAAAAATTGCCTATAACCAAGTTATTCCGAGTATAATCGCTATGGGATTTAAACCCAAAAAAACACATATTTTTGTTGATTCAGATTACCCAGAAATATACAATATAGCAATGGACCTTTCAACTAAGACAACTTTGAATAAATCTTTTAAGATTTTTGGTTTTGATCAAACAGAAAAAGGAGAAAACCCCGGAACAATGTTTTATCGCTCAGCAGTTCAAATTGCCCAGATCCTGTTGCCGCAATATCCTGAGTTTGGAGGGCCGAAACCAACACTGGTTCCTGTAGGAATAGATCAATATCCATATATTTTATTATCCAGAGATGTTGCAGAGAAAAAAGGATTTATTCCGCCTGCAAGTATTTTTTTAAAGTTTTTATTTGGATTAGACGGAAAAGGAAAAATGTCTGCTTCAAAAGAAGATTCTTCCTTATTCTTAACAGATTCTGAAGAAAGAGTAAGAAAAATTATAAAAACCGCCTACACAGGGGGGAATCCCTTTGCTGATTTTCAAAGAAAACATGGGGGCATTCCAGAAATATGTCCAATTTATACCCTGAGAATTAATCATATTAATTTTAAGGAAAAAGTTAAAGAAGAATGTCTATCCGGAGAGGTTCTTTGCGGAGAATGCAAAAAAAGGGCAACTAAAGAGGTATTACAATACCTCTCTAAACATCAGGCAAAATTGCCGGAAGCCAAAAAAGAATTATATAAATACTTATTAAGGACACCTATTAAGTCCATATTAGATGGCAAATAATAAGATAGGCTTTCATCTCTCTTTTCATAGATAAATAAAGGACAGGCTATTTTTAAACATTATTAAAATTTGTCCAAATATTTATAAATATGAATAGTTTAATAATTAAAATGGGGCGAATTATATTTTCATTGTTGTTTGTGATTTTATTGATTTCTTTTGCATCTGCAAATATAATAATAACCCAGCAACCAGAAGAAATTTACAATTTAGGAGATACAATAAATAGTCAGGTAGAGATATATGCAGATGCAGGACCAATCACAGGAAAAACACTTACAACAAACTTATTGTGCAATGGATTTAGCATACTTTCTGTTAATAAACAGGGTATTATAGATTTAAACACTGGGGAATCTATTCAGATATATGTTATAATACATATTGACAAAGAACTACTTAACGAAAGAACAGCAGCTACAGGATGTGTTTTAAAATCTTTTCTTGGCTCAGAATCTCCTGTGCTTACAAACGAATTCAAAATCTCTGATTTAATCAAAATTGATTGGAATTTTAACAAATCAGAAGTTGCTCCTGAAGAAAAAGTGGTAATTGAGGGGCAGGCTACAAAAGAGAACAACGAGCCTGCACAGGGTTTTGCAAAGCTAAAAATAACAGGCGCAAATACATCAACAATTGAGATGACTGATACAGTAAAAAACGGCTATTTTTACCTGAACTTCTCTTTCCCAAAAGAAACCAAAGCAGGGCTTCAGATTATAAGTCTGGAAGTTTATGAAGAAGATATAAACGGAAAAATAACAAACAAGGGAAGTGTAAATTCTGATATTCGTGTAGCACAGGTTCCGACTAATCTTGAAGTAGTTTTTGAAAACAGTGAAGTTGAACCAGGAACAAATCTTAAAGTAAAGACAATTCTTCATGATCAGACAGGAGAATTCATAGAAGCAACATCAATCATCACAATAAAAAACAGCAAGAATGAAATTCTTGAACAGCAGGAAATTCAGACAGGAAATTTTCTGGAATACCCCATATATGATTACGAACCTCCGGCAACCTGGAAAATATTTGCTGTTTCAAGCAAGCTGACAGGCGAAGGCACCTTCAATATCACTAAAAAAGAAAGTGTGGGTTTTGTAATGATAAACAAAACCATTACAATAGTGAATACAGGAAATGTGGAATACTGCAACAAGACAGTGCTGATTAAAATAGGAAATGAAACACTGAACATATATGTCTGCCTTGATGTCGGCGAGAGCCAGGAATATCTCTTAACAGCTCCTGAAGGGGAGTATGAAGTCAAAATAATCAGCGAGGGAAAAGAGGAGATTTCAAAAAATGTCATGCTTACAGGAAAGGCGGTTGATGTCAAGGAAACTTCAAAAAATAAATTTTTCAGGCAACTCTTCATCTGGATTTTCCTGGTTGCTGTTTTGGGCTTTGTCGCTTTTGTATTATTTAAAAAAGGCTATAAGAAAAGTCTCTTTGGATATGCAGGTAAAAAAAAAGAAATGACAAAGGAAGTGAACAGTCCTCTTAAAAAAGGTTCATTGGTGGATTCAGGGAGCATGGCAGAAGTTTCCCTTTCTATAAAAGGCGACAAGCAGGATGTAAATATTGTGTGCATTAAAATAAAAAATCTCAGGCAGATGGAATCGCACAAAGGAAATGTAAAAGAAACTCTGCAGAGAATAGTTAATTTTGCTGAGGACAGAAAAGCTGCGACATATGAAAATCAGGAGAATATCTTCTTAATCCTCGCCCCTGTAAAGACAAAAACATTCGGCAATGAAAGAACAGCCATGATAATTGCACAGAAAGCAAAAGAAATCCTGACAGAGCACAACAAATTATTCAAGCAGAAAATAGACTTTGGAATTTCCATAAGTGAGGGAACAATTGTTGCGAAGCAGGAGCCAAATGTTTTGAAATTCATGAGCATGGGAACATTAATGGGTTCTGCAAAGAAACTTTCCTCTCTCTCTGAAAATGAAGTCTTAATAAGCGAGAAAATAAGGGGGAAATTAGGAGCAGAGGCAAGAGTTGATAAATTAAGTCATGGGAATGTGAGTGCCTATGTCCTAAAAGAAATAAAAGACAGGGAAGGACACAAAACCTTCCTCAGCGAGTTCGTAAAGAGGCTGGAAAGAGACAAGCAGAAAGAAGATGAAAAAAAATAAAAAAAAGTATATAAGGAAAGTTCTTTTCACAATTCTCATTTCTTTCGCAGTTATTTTGTTTTGGAGAGGCATTTGGGGGCTTGCAGATTTCTATTTATTTCCAAATAACTATCATTTGAGTTTATGGGTTTCATTAGGGATTGGTTTATTGATTCTTCTGCTAGTAGAAGATGCTATAAAAGAAATAATTTAATACAATTCCAGATAACTGTTCACAATTGCTCTTTTAATTTCAGGATGTTTTTTCTCCAGTTCGTTTATGAATTCTGAAATTTCGCCTTTCTTTTCTTTTATTTTCCTGAATTTTAACCTTCTCAGTTTGGCATAAAGCAAAACTTCTTCATCCAAAAAAAGATATAAGGGCTTGATTATCTTTCCTTTTATCGGTTTTAATTCTTTAAATTCTTCTGCATGCCCTTTTATCAGGCTATGAACAAATTTATCAGCTTCAATATCTATTGTATTTGGAATTGCTACTTTAGTTGGTTTGTTGGATTTATTTTTTACCAGTTTTATATCCCTCTTCTCAGAAAACATTTTCAAAATATCCTCTAAAACAACCCCTCTAAAATCTCCTTTGTTTTCATAAACTACAATATCTTTATTTTTAATCATTCCAAATTTTCTTAGAGTATAAAGGGCTTTTTTCTGAAAATAATTAATAAAGCATCTTGCACAGAGTTTTCTTTGGTTTGTAAATTCATACACTGGTTTTTCTCCACACAATCTGCACATTTTATTTCTTCTTTGGTTCCGGGGATTTCCTGATTCTTTTAATCTTCCTGGTTTCTTTGATTTCTTTATTCTGTCCCATGTTTTCAAGACGTTCAGAAATTTTAAACCCAATCCCAAACAACCTGAGAATAATTCCTGTCCCTATCAGAATAAGCGCAATAACAAACATCCATAAAAATACAGCTCCTGCTTTTGAAAAGAATATTGAAATTACCTGTGAAAGAATTTCCTGCGAAGTTCCCTCTGAAACTGCAGTTGAAACAGGAGAGAGAATTAATTGAGCCACAAACGCCCCTATTTTCCTAAGCTGCAGAATTATTAGGGAGGAGATAATCAGCAAAATTCCTGTTAAAATAAATCCGTTTGCTTTTCTTCTGAACAGCAACACAACTCCTGCAGACAGAACAATTGAAATCAAAAAAGCATTATAAAATCGTGCTTTCCAGTAATCCTGCGCATACTCTGAAACCAAAAACAGAGGAATGTCTGATTCTTCAAAGCATTTCCAGAATTCACACTGATAATCTTTGTAATAAAAATCTCCGACAAGATAATTCACGCTGTAATTTATTATTGAATCTGTCCCGCTTGCAACTACTTCGCACGGAAAGACAAAAGTATATCCCTGAAACTTATAGACAATCTCAGAATTATTCTTGCAATATTCTTTTAAATAAGGAGTAAGCGTATCAACAATTGTGGTTTCTCCTATCTGCTCTTCTATAATCTTTGTTGCGACAGAATGTATTTGAGGTTCGACATTTTCATATGTAAGAGAAGAAGCCAGCACTGCAAAAAATCCTGCAGCAAGCAGAGAAACAAACAGCAGCACAGACAAAATAACAATTCCTGCACCTCTTAAAAATCCCATGAATAAATTAAAAGAAAAGGGGTTTTTAAAATTTACATCCTCTCCAAAACTTCAATTCTTTTATCAATTGGAGGATGTGTGCTGTCTAATCTTCCAAAAGGATTTGAAATAAATAAAGGGGCAATAGCTTTGCTAACTTTTTTCTCAACAGGTGCAGAATCCTGTTTAATCTTTTTCAAAGCCCTTATTAATCCATCTGGGTACCTTGTAAACTTTACAGCAGAAGCATCTGCAACAAATTCTCTTTTCCTGGAAATTGACATTTGCACAAGATAAACAACAATTGGTGCAAGTATAGCCAAGGCAATTCCAATTAGCATAAAAATTGCTTTTCCTTTGTCATTACCTCCTCTTCCCCCGCCAAACCACAAACTTCTTAGAAAAATCTGGGAAATAATTGCAATCATTCCAACCATAACAGCAACTAAAGTCATATACCTCATATCATAACTTGCAATATGCCCTAATTCATGTGCAAGCACACCTTCAAGTTCATTTTTATCAAGTTTTTCTAAAGCCCCCTCTGTAACACAAACAACCGCATGTTTAGGATCTCTTCCAGAAGCAAAAGCATTTATTTGCTTGGAATGCATAATATAAAGTTCTGGTTTTGGCAAGCCAGAAGCAAGAATTAATCCTTCAACTAAATTATGATATTGTTTATAATCATCTTTGTAAGCTTTAGTAGCTTTAACACTTGCAATTGCAATTTTGTGAGAATTATAATAACTAATTAAAAGATAACTTATTGAAAAAATAATTGCAATAA
>CAYYME010000021.1:0-10906 GCA_964473005.1 Candidatus Woesearchaeota archaeon
TGTAAATGTCCTTTCTCAAATTTTGTTTTTTGCCCTATCTTATTTGTTTCACCTTCAAACAAACCACATTCAAAACATCTTAATCTCTTTGCGTCTTTTTTTAAGATACTAAGAAGTTCAGACCAATCACTTTTATCAAGTTGTGATGTAGCCATTCTCCTTTCATTTCTGGGCATAGTTGGGAAAGGAAAGTTTACCCTAAAATAACCGTCAGGAACATCTTTGTCTTGTTCACTGGTAATAAAAGGATAACCTAAATCATATCTAAATTCTCTTGGTCGTTCTCCTTCTATTCCCCTACCAACCATAGCCAAACCCTCTTTTGCCATAGCTTGCCGAGCATCTTCATATTTCCATAACTTTCCCCAGTTCCCATTTTTACTAAAAAATAGAATCAACTTTTGTTTTTGATTATACTCATTACCTTTCATTTTAACTTTTAATGAGAATTCTAAATCATCAATTAAGTTTTTGTTTTCTTTCCCTAAAAGATATTCAACCATCTCCCAAATATGATAAGTAATATCTTTTTTGTCTATAGCTGTGATTGATAACTTTATATCCTGATATTTACCTGAAAAAGTCCAAATCACCGCTGTTTCTTTATTTTGGGATTTTCCAGAGTTTGCTATAGAGGTTATTGTTGCTTTCAATTCTCTTTTGTTAGCATTATCAACTTCAACATAGTATATTCTTAAAGCATAATTCTTACTTACCTTATCCAAAGTTGTTCCTTGCCCCTTATAGAATTTCTCAGCCTTCTTTATACAATCTGCTGGAGAATCCGCGTTTTCAAAGAGTTTTCTTTGAGAATTTTGGTAGATTAAGACCTTATTAACCATAATAGAAATAAAGACTTTTCATTTATAGACTTTTGGTGCAACAATTACTTATGGTGCAAAGCCACACCCACCCAAAGGTTTTTAAATTAATTTTAAGTATCTTTTATTATTACAAAGTTGCTAAAGTCGCGTAGAATATTCTATGCAATTTCCTAAAAAAATTCCCCCAATCCGCAAAATGCATATCCTACAACCCAAACATTCTAGACTAAATGAAAAAGAAGCTGAGGAATTAATAACGAGATTAAATGTGTCCAAACCCCAGCTGCCTAAAATTCTTTCAACAGACCCTGCACTTCCTGAAGGGTGTGTCGTCGGCGATATAATCAAAATAGAAAGGAAAGAAGGAGACAAAACAAATATTTTCTTCAGGGTTGTCGTCTGATGGTAAAAGATAATAAGCACATAATTGTAAAGGAATATCTGAAAAAACACTCGTTAGTGGAATCAAATATAATTTCTTTCAATAATTTCATAGAAAAAAGAATGCAGGAAATTGTGAATGAGATTTCTGAGACAATAAACAATGAAGATTTTGAGATTAGCCTTGGAAAAATAAAAGTGGAAAAACCCCTGGTTATTGAAGCTGACGGAAGCTCTTCTATAATTATGCCCTCTGAAGCCAAGCTGAGAAGCCTGACTTATTCTTCCCCCCTCACCCTTGAAATAACTGTCAAAAAAGATGAGCAGGTTGATTCTGAAACTGTGGAAATAGGAAGAATACCTATTATGGTAAAAAGCAAAGTCTGCAACACTGTGGGAATGTCTGACGATGAACTGGTGGAAAATTACATAGATGCCCTTGATTCCGGCGGTTATTTCATAATCAAAGGGAATGAAAGAGTGATGGTAATGGCGGAAGATTTAGCTGAAAACCAGCCTTTTGTCGAGACAGATTCACGGGGAAGGCTGATACTGAAAATGTTTTCATCAAAAGGAACTTACAGAATTCCTGTTACAATCTCAGAAGACAAAGAGGGAATACTTGAAATTTCCTTCTCCAGGTTCAAAGATTTGCCTGCAATTGTCCTGCTGAAATCTCTCGGGCTCACAAAGGAATCAGAAATTGCAAAATATATAGGAAAAGAAACAGACAGCGTGATTGTAAACCTCTATGAATTTGTCGGTCTTGCAGAAAAAGAGGATGCGATGATGTATATTGCAGAAAAAACAAATTTGCAGGGAACAAAAAAAGAAATTCTGGACAGAGTAAAGCAGAGAATTGATTCTTATTTATTTCCCCATATGGGGCAAAAAAAAGAAGACAGAATGAAAAAAGCAGTGACTCTTTGCAAACTTATCAGGCAGTTTTTAATAGCAAAGGAAAATCCAAAACTGAGAACAGACAAGGACCATTATGCAAACAAGAGGGTCAGGCTTTCAGGGGATTTGCTGGCAACCTTGTTTAGAGTCAATCTTGGAATTCTGATAAGGGATATTCAGTATTCTCTTCAGAAATCAACAAAAAGAAAGAAATTTTTCTCCATAAAAATACTTGCAAAATCCACCCTGTTTTCGCACAGAGTTGAATCTGCGATTGCAACAGGAAGCTGGACAGGAGAAAGGAGCGGAATCACCCAGAACATGGACAAGACAAATTATCTTGCAATGATTTCACAATTGCAGAGAGTTTCAAGCATGCTTCCGAGCGACCAGGAAAATTTTCTTGCGCGAACACTTCATCCGACACATTACGGAAGATTCTGTCCTATAGAAACCCCTGAAGGAACAGAAATCGGATTAAGAAAAAATCTTGCATTGCTGAGCAGAGTTTCCACGAGAGTGGAGCTGGATGAAGAAAAATTCCTCAAAGAACTTGAAGCACTTGGATTAAAGAAAGAAGGGATTCAGGGAAGAGAGGTATTCTTCAACGGAATGTTCATAGGAAGCGTGGAAAACACTCCTGAATTTATCAGAGAGATAATAGAAAAAAGAAGAAAAAATGAACTTCCTGTACAGATGAACATCAGAAACGACGATAGTTTCCAGGTTATTTCAATTTCAACAGAGCCCGGAAGAGTTTTAAGACCCCTGATTATAGCTGACAACGGAGTTTCAAGATTAAAGAACGAGCATTTAATCCAGATAGAGCAGGGGGAACTTAGCTGGGATAATCTTGTCAAACAGGGGGTAATAGAATATCTCGACGCTGCAGAAGAGGAAAACACTCTTGTTGCTCTTTATGAAGAAGAGCTGACTCCTGAGCACACACATCTGGAAATAGATAATATTTCTCTTTTCGGGGTTGTAACCAGTCTTGTTCCATACGGAAATCACGACCAGAGTTCAAGACTGAACAGGGGAAGCAAAACACAAAAGCAGGCTCTTGGCTTGTATGCTGCGAATTATCCGTCAAGCCTTGATACAGATGTCAGCATTTTGCAATATCCGCAAAAGCCAATTGTCAGAAGCTTTATCTATGACACCCTGAATACTTATCCTGCAGGACAGAATCTGACAGTTGCAGTTATGTGCTATGAAGGCTATAATATGGAAGATGCTCTTGTGCTGAACAAAGGAAGCGTGGATAGAGGGGTCGGAAGAAGCTTTTACTTCAGACCTTATTCTGCTGTGGAAATGAATTATGCAGGAGGATTAAAGGATGAAATTGCAATACCTGAAAAGGATTCTTCAGGGTATAAGAAAGAAGCCAGCTACAGATTTTTGGAGAACGACGGAATAACTTATCCGGAAGCTGAAATCGGCGAGGGAGATGTTCTTATAGGAAAAATGTCTCCGCCAAAATTCCTGTCAGAGGCAAGGGAGATTTCAATCAGAACAAAAAAAGAATCAAGCGTGACAATGAGGCAGGAAGAAAAAGGTGTTGTTGACGCTGTGTTCATCACCGAAGATTTTGAGGGAAATAAAATTGTTCATGCTAAAACAAGAGATCACAGAATTCCTGAAATCGGAGATAAGTTTGCAACTTCTCACGGACAGAAAGGAGTAATCGGCATGGTTGTTCCTGAAGAGGATATTCCTTTTACATCAAGGGGAATAAAACCGGATGTAATATTCAACCCTCACGGACTTCCGAGCAGAATGACTGTAGGTTATCTTCTGGAATTGCTTGCAGGCAAAGTCGGATGCCTGAAAGGGGAGATTATCGACGGCACCTCTTTTTCAGGAGTGAGCAAAGACAAACTTGAATTCCAGCTAAAAGAACTAGGCTTCAGATATGACGGAAAAGAAACAGTTTACAGCGGGATTACAGGAAAAAGAATGGATGTGAAAATTTTCATCGGAAATTTATATTATCTTAAACTGAAATACATGGTGGGAAACAAGCTCCACGGAAGAGCGTCAGGAAAAGTTGCGCTTCTGACAAGACAGCCTGTTGAAGGGCGTGCACGGGGGGGTGCATTAAGATTGGGAGAAATGGAACAGCAGGCGCTCGTGGCTCACGGGGCTTCTCTGCTTCTGAAAGAAAGATATGATTCTGACAGGGTTGTTCTTCCTGTCTGCACAAAATGCGGAAACATTGCTATCGACGACAATATAAGGGGAAAAGTTTACTGCCCCATCTGTAACAGTGAGGATGTTGAGCCTGTTGAAGTCTCATATGCCTTCAAATTACTGCTGGAAGAACTGCAGGGGCTTCACATAAACACAAATCTGGAATTAAAAAATAAATATGAATAAGATGGGAAATAAAAAAATTAAAACAAAATGAACACACTCAAAAATAAATTTTATTTTAAGAAAAAATGGATAAACCAATAAAAAAAAGAATCAAGGAAATAAGATTTTCTCTTATTAGTCCGGAGCATATAAAAAAACTTTCTGCTGCAAAAATTGTGACTCCTGAACTTTATGATATAGACGGCTATCCTGTCGACGGGGGACTGATGGATTTGCGGCTTGGTGCAATAGACCCGGGTGTTAGATGCAGAACCTGCGGAGGAAGACTGAAGGAATGCCTCGGGCATACCGGAAGCATAGATTTGGCGAGAGTAGTTATTCACCTGAAATATGTCTCACTCATAGAAATGTGCCTGAGATGTTTTTGCAATAAGTGCGGAAAATTAATGATTCCTGAAAAAGATTTTGAAAGATATTCTGCGAGCCAGAGGGCAAAGAAAGCAAAAGATACAAAGAAATGCCCTTATTGTCAGGAGCCGCAGATAAAAGTAAAATTAGAAAAGCCTACTAATTTTTTCATAGGCAAGACAAGAGTCTTTCCGACAGAAATCAGGGAAATTCTTGTGAATATCCCTGACGAAGAACTGAAAAAAATCGGAATTAATCCAAAGACATCACGTCCTGAATGGGCTGTTCTGACTTCTCTGCTGGTTCCTCCTGTAACTGTAAGGCCAAGCATTATTCTTGAATCAGGGGAAAGAAGCGAGGATGATTTAACACACAAACTTTCTGATATTATAAGGGCAAATCAGCGGCTGTGGGAGAATCTGAATGCAGGAGCCCCTGAAGTTATCATAGAAGATTTATGGGATTTGCTGCAGTTCCATATCACAACTTTCTTTGACAATACCACCACAAGAATTCCTCCTGCAAGACACAGAAGCGGACAGCCACTGAAAACAATTACAGAAAGAATCAAAGGAAAAGAGGGGAGAATCAGAAAAAACATTGCAGGAAAGAGGGTCAATTATTCAGGAAGAACAGTTATTTCTCCTGACCCTTACATACAAATCAACGAAGTCGGAATCCCGTATGAAATTGCAAAAATTGTCACAGTTGCAGAAACAGTTAATGATTTGAACACTGAAAAACTGAAAAAACTCGTCGCAAAGGGAGAAGAGTATCCCGGAGCAAATTATGTCATAAGGCCTGACAAGAAAAGAAAAAAAATTACCCCTGAACTGAAAGAGGAAATCATAAACGAACTTTCCTCCGGCTATCAGATTGAAAGGCATCTGCAGGACGGAGATATTGTTTTATTCAACAGACATCCTAGCCTGCACAGAGGAAGCTTAATGGCACATTATGTAAAAGTTCTTCCCGGAAGAACATTCAGACTGCATCCTGCTGCTGCAAAACCCTATAATGCTGATTTCGACGGAGATGAGATGAATATACACTCTCCACAGACAGAAGAAGCAAGGGCAGAGGCAAAAATACTTCTTGATGTCAAGAAAAATCTTATTTCTCCGAAGAATAATACAAATTTAATCGGATGCCTCAGCGATGCAGTTACAGGAAATTATCTGCTTGGATTTGAGGAGTTTTCAAAAGAAGATGCAAATCAGATGTTATACCAATCAGGAATAGATGAACAGGTTTCAAAAAAAAGTGTGTCCGGATTGGAATTATTCTCAAAAATACTTCCAAAGATTAATTTTTCCAATGATTCTATTAAAATTAAGGACGG
Source organism: Candidatus Woesearchaeota archaeon (assembly GCA_964473005.1). Lineage (GTDB taxonomy): Archaea > Nanobdellota > Nanobdellia > Pacearchaeales > GW2011-AR1 > JAFCEV01. The sequence continues at coordinate 6,175 of CAYYME010000021.1, forward strand.
AGAGATTATAAAAGGAGTTATAGACAAGACAACTTTTGCAGATGAAGACGGTGAACTTATAAAAGAACTGGACAAACTCGTAGGAAGAAGCGAAACTTTTGAAACAATAAAGGGCGCTTTCAATATAGGAAAGAATTATCTGACAAGTAAAGGAATAACAATTTCAGTTGAAGATTTGAGTCTGGAAAAGGAAGTTATTGAAACAGGGGAGGAAATTATCAAAAAAGCAGAGAAGAAAACCCAGGAAATAATCGAAAGATATAATGACAGAAGTCTTGAAATAATTCCCGGGAAGACAGCAGAAGAATCAAGGGAAATTAAAATATTGCAGACGCTGAATGAGATAAGAACAAAAATAGGGGAGGTTGTAAGAAAAGAATTCCCGAAGATAAATCCGGTAAATCAGATGATTGCATCAGGGGGCGGCGGAAATATACTGAATGTCACACAAATGGCTTCCTGCGTCGGACAGCAGGCTATGGGAAGCAAGAGAATTGATTTTGGATTTACAGAAAGAACCCTTTCTACTTTCAGGAAAGGAGATTTATCTCCGAAAGCAAGAGGCTTTATCAAAAGCTCGTTCATAAAAGGACTGAGACCTGATGAATTTTTCTTTCAGGCAATAACAGGAAGAGATTCACTAATGGATACAGGACTCAGAACTCCAAAGTCAGGTTATCTTTACAGGCGGCTCGCAAATGCGCTTCAGGATTTGAGAAAAGAATACGACGGAACAATCAGAGACAGCAACAATAGTATTATCCAGTTCAGATACGGAGACGACGGATTGGATGTTTCAAAACTTCACATTAAAGGAGAAATGGATGCAGGAGAAGCAATAGGAATTGTAACAGCACAATCCTTTGGTGAGGCTTCAACACAAATGGTCCTGAGAACCTTCCACTTTGCAGGGGTTTCTGAAATGCAGGTTACCCAGGGGCTTCCAAGAATTATAGAGATATTTGACGCGAGGAAAAAACCTTCATCTCCGAAGATGGAATTATATCTCAAGAAAGAATTTAACAATGAGAAAGACGCCAAGACTCTTGCGGAGAAAATAAAAGAAGTCAAGCTAAAAGAAATTTCCTCAGAGATAAATCTTAACTTCAGTGACAAAAAGATTGAGATAAAGATTGACAAGCAGGGAATAAAACAAACACACACCTCTGTAAAAAAAATTGTTGAGAAACTGAATGCAGCAGGATTCAGTGTGAAGGAAAAAGAAGAATTTATCATCCTGAATGCTTCTGAATTTAGCTTTAAAGAGATATACAAACTGAAAGAAAAACTGAAAGAAACAATAATTTCCGGAATCAAAGATATCAAACAGGTTTTAATAGTTAAGAGAGACAGGGATTTTGTAATTATGACTCTGGGAACAAATCTAAAAGGGGTGCTTGAACTGAAGGAAATCAATAAAGACAGAATTATTTCAAATGATTTATATGAAGTAGCGGATGTTTTCGGAATTGAAACTGCAAGACAATTAATAATTGAAGAAATTACAGAAGTTCTCAAGAGTCAGGGGCTGGACATTGACATCAGGCATCTCAAACTTGTTGCCGATGCCATGACAAATACAGGTGATGTTAAAGGTGTTACCAGAATGGGAATAATCGCACAGAAATCCTCAATACTCGCGAGAGCAACTTTTGAAACTCCTATAAAACAGTTTGTAAATGCAACCATGAAAGGAAGCGGAGACAAATTATCAAGCGTGATTGAAAATATAATAATCAATCAGCCTGTTCCTGTCGGCACAGGGCTTCCGGGGCTTCTTGTAAAAGTTGTCGGCCCTCTGACAAAAAGTGAGGAGGAAAAGAAAGAAGCCAAGACAAAAATTGTCGAAGCGGTGAATAAATAATCTCTGACGAATATTAAACTAAAAGTTTATAAGACAATTTCTCTAAAATTATAACATGCCAAGCACAATTGATATGCAGGACATAAGATATCTGAACTTGTTTGAGAGAATCACAAGAATCAGCACAAGATTTTGCTTCAAATACAACGAGGTTCTGATATTCTGCGTTCCAAGGCAATTAATTTCAAAAGCTGTCGGCGAAGACGGAAAAAATGTCAAACAAATCAGCGGAGTACTCAGAAAAAGAATAAAAATCATTGCAATTCCTGATAGTATCAAAGACGCAAAAGTTTTTATTCAGGATGTTGTAAGTCCTGCCACATTCAGGGATTTGGAAATCAAGCCAGAAGAAATTATCCTTACTGCCGGCTCTCAGAATAAGGCTACCCTGATTGGAAGAAACAAAAGGAGATTTTTTGAAATGCAAAAAATAATCAAGGATTTTTTCAGAAGGGATTTCAGGATTGTTTGAACCACACAAATATTTAAAAATCATAAGATGATTGGGAATTTATGGATAAAAGAAAGAATACTTTAACAAAAAAATGGATTAAAGGAAAAGTAATTCATAATCAAATTATTTATAACTCAGGTTTTCAGGGCACTAGAGTAGAGATATTATTAGATGTAAATGGAAAAGAAATTTCTATTAATGATAAAAATCTTTCAAAATATGGGTCATCTCCTAAAGAAGTCGAAGAAAGACTTAAAGCAGGGACTACTTTAGAATTATTAGTTGATAGGAGATTTAAATTATTTAATAACAGCTGTTTTAATTGGTACAAAGAGAATTTTGGAAGTCTCGGGTTTAATGTTGGAAAAGTAAGATATTATTATTCTCATAAAGTCCATGAAGCAATATTTTGACTTCTAAAAACCCTTAAAGATATTACCACAATAAAAATTTATCGTGGAGAAATTTGGCAGAGCCAATTTCGGAGCATATCAATCAGCGAGCGAAGGGAGTGTAAAATCAACAGTTAGTTTTATAAATTAACTTCTCAATTAATTTATATCTATTAAAATGGGATTAAAATCTGCTATAAAACAGAAGAAAAACAGGAGAAAATTCAGATGGAAAGACAGGCATTACAAAGTGAAAACTCTCGGACTTTATGCCAAGTCAGACCCTTTGGAAGGAGCTAATCAAGCAAAGGGCATTGTCCTGCAGAAAGTCCAGAAAGAAGCAAAGCAGCCGAACTCAGCGATGAGAAAATGCTGCAAGGTTCAGCTCAAGAAAAACGGAAAGCAGATTACTGCATTTATTCCGGGAAACCTCGCGCAAAGATTTATTGATGAGCATGATGAAGTCATGGTTGAAAGAATCGGCGGAAAACAGGGAAGAAGCAAAGGAGACATTCCGGGTGTCAGATTTCAGGTTATTAAGGTAAATGACCAGCCTCTGCACTTGCTTGTAAAAGGCAAGATAGAGAAAGGAAGGAGATAAAATGGTTAATAACATTGAAAACATTTTTTTAAATTTGAAGGATATATTAAAAGCAAAAGCTAATTATCACCCGGCATTAAAAGTTGTTGCATATCAAAGAAAAAAAGATGCAGGAAATTTTGCTTCAAAAAGGATGTTTAATTATTTATGTAAAGAAGCAGGAGAGGATAATAATAGATTACAGCAATTAAATGAACAAGTAAAATATTTAGTAAATTTTCCAAGAATTCAGGGCTTATTTATGGAAATCTTTGGAGGTTATAAAAGAATTTAAAATGCCATCACAATTTCTCCCCCAGTTCAAAATATTTGATTTGTATGATCTTTCTGAAATACAGGTTCAAGATCCCGGGCTGAAAAATGTGATAAATCTTCAGCCAAAATTGATTCTGAAAAGTTACGGAAGGAATTTCCAGAAATTCGGGCAGACAAAAGTGAATATTGTTGAAAGGCTGATGAACCGGATTGCTGTTGCAGGACACAGGGGAAAAAAGCATAAAATTATAGTCGGAAGAGCAACAGGAAAATACACACGGAATATGAAGATTGTTCTGGAAGCTTTCCAGATAATTGAAAAGAAAACCGGGAAAAATCCTGTTCTGGTTTTGGTTAAGGCAATTGAGAATTCCGCCCCGAGAGATGAAATAACTGTTATTGAATACGGCGGTGCAAGATATCCGCAGGCTGTTGATGTTTCCCCGCTGAGAAGGGTAAATTTAGCACTAAAATATATTGTTCATGGCTCTTCAGAAAAAGCATTCGGAAAAAAGAAAAAATTCTCCCAGGCTCTGGCAGATGAAATTATTCTGGCTTATGAGCAAAACGGCGAGAGTTTTGCAATAAAGAAGAAAAAGGAATCAGAAGCACAGGCGGATAGTGCGAGGTAAATGAATTATTATGAAAAATGTTAAAAAATGATAAAGAAACTGAGCCCAACAATGCAAGGTTTATTGCTGAATACGGAAAACTAAGAAATAGATTTGATTATTTTTTAAGTTCGCAGGAGGTATTTTCTGGATTAAAGATAAATTTTGATGTGTCCTATAGTTTTATAGGAGGACATTATTATATAACAATTCTTCCTGCAAGAGAGGGTTTTGATTCCCAAAAATATTTTATGGATAAATTTGAGACAGAAGAAGGGCAGAGTAAACTTGCAGAGTTTGCGGATAAAAATAATGTTGGACTGATAACTTACTAACCCCGCAAAAATTTATAAACTAATTTTGTTAATCTTAATTATTAATTTAAGCGTGATTTTCATCGGAGGCAATTTAAAAAATCGCTTAACCGCAGAGGAAGGGAAAATCGAAAAAAACCGCTTAGGTTGTTTTCAATGGCAACTGACAAAGATTTTGTAAAACTGATGAAACAGCAGGATAAAATAAGAAATATAGCAATTGCCGCGCATATTGACCATG
>CAYYME010000022.1:0-9499 GCA_964473005.1 Candidatus Woesearchaeota archaeon
ACATTTTTCAAAGCCGCGACTCTGGCAGAAGTTGAAATTGCACCTTATCCTTTCACGACAATAAAAGCCAGTCATGGAATCGGTTATGTAAGAATTGAATGCATTGACAAGGAATTTAAGACTCAGTGCAATCCAAGGTACGGCTTTTGCATTAAGCATAACAGATTTGTTCCTGTGGAGCTCATGGATGTTGCAGGCTTGGTACCGGGAGCCAGCGAGGGAAAAGGGCTGGGAAACCAGTTTCTCGATGATTTGCGGCAGGCAGATCTCTTTATCCACATAGTTGATGTCTCAGGAACTCTTGATGCAGAAGGAAAACCGGCAAAAGATTATGATGTTTCAAAGGATATTGAATTTCTCGAGGAAGAACTGAATAAATGGTATTATAATATCCTGATTAAAGTATGGAAGAGCTTTGCGAGAAAAGCGGAAATTGAAGATTTGAATTTTTCAGAAGCAGTTGCCCAGCAGTTTTCAGGTTTGAAAGTCAATGAAGAGCAGGCGAAGAAAGTTCTGGCAAAACTTGGTTTTTCGCAGAAACCCAGCACTTGGAAGGAAAATCAGCTGATGGAATTTGCCTCCGAACTGCGAAAAGAAAGCAAGCCGATGATTATTGCAGCAAATAAAATTGATACAGAAAAAGGCAGGGAGAATTTTGAAAAATTAACCAGGAAATATCCTGACTTGTTTATAACCCCCTGCTCTGCAGATTCTGAACTCGCCCTTAGAGAAGCGGCGAAAAAGAATTTAATAGATTATATACCCGGAAATAATAATTTTGAGATTAAAGGAGAGCTGAATAAAAAACAAAAAGAGGCTCTGGAAAATATCCGGGAACTTCTGAAAGAATACGATGGAACAGGGGTTCAGGAAGTCCTGAATGTTGCTGTCTTTGATTTTCTGAAATATATTGCAATATTTCCTGCCTCGGCAAATAAACTGGCAGACAGCAAGGGAAATATCCTGCCTGACTGCTTTTTAATGCCTTCAGGAACAACTGCACTTGATTTTGCATATAAACTGCATACTGATTTTGGAAAAAATTTCATAAAGGCAATTGATGCCCGGACAAAAATGGCATGGGGGAAAGAACACAAGCTAAAAAACCGAGATGCTTTGGAAATTGTTACGAGATAATTTTATAATCTCTTTTTTCTTAGGTGAATTATGGAAAGAGGCAAAAAAGTTTTAAGTCTTGCAGAAAAAGTTTCCAAAGAATTAAAGCCATTCTGCACAAGAATTGAAATCGCAGGAAGCATAAGGCGTCATGAGAAAAATCCCAAAGACATTGATATAGTCTTGATTCCGAAGGACAAAAATAAACTTGGGGAATTTATGAAGGGTATTGGAAAATTTGTACAGGGCGGAGAGCATGAATCAACCTGGAAAGTTGAGGGCATTAAGATTGAATTGTATTATACCGACGAGAAGGAATGGGGGGCAGAACTTCTGGCTTATTCCGGAAAAAAGGGCTCTAATATCGGATTAAGGCTTGTTGCAAAAAGAAAAGGCTTCAAATTAACCCAGCACGGGCTTTTTGACTTGAAGACAGGAAAAAAAATCGCAGGAAAAACAGAAGAAGAAATTTATCATGCTCTGAAACGCCCGTATAAAAAACCGGAGAACCGATGATGAAGCTCCATATTAAACTTCATCCGAATTCTTCGCAGGAAAAAATTGCAAAAATCACCGGCAACAAATATGAAATCTGGATAAAACAAAAACCAATTGTTGGAAAAGCAAATATTTATCTTGAAAAGTTATTGAAAAAGTATTTTAAAAGAAATGTGAAAATTGTTTATGGTTTGAAATCAAAAAATAAAATTGTTGAATTATTTGATATTAAATAAACTCATCTCATAATAGTCTTCAACTAATTTCTCCCATTCACCAGGAATATATTTGGCAGCGTTTTTAGACATCTTTTTTGCATCCGAATGAATAATAGAAGGGCAAACTTTAGGAAGAACATAAAAATAATCAAAAAAAAGAGAATTTTGTAAATTTTGAACTATTGCCTGATTAAATAAATCTCCATTAATTAATTCCCCCTGAATTAAATATAATTTTAGGTCATCTTGTTCTGAAATATAAACATAGGTATCTATCTTATCTGGAGAGAATTTTTCCCCAGAATGTCTGCAGATAAAATAAATTTTATCAAATAATTGAAATTGATATTCTTTTGTTTCTTTTGCAGCCAAAACCAAATCTGCTACATTTATCATAAAAAAATTCATACATCAACTATTTAAATAAATTATTGTTAACCAACATATGAAATACGAACCTGCCGGGGATTTGCAGAAAATTGCAGAGGAAATTTCAAAAATTCTTTTTCCTCATGTGAGAACAGAAAGAATAAAATGCTTCAGAAGCTATGGGAGCTCCACTAAAAGAACAATTGCACGATGCCACGCCCTCGGAAAACTTATGCAAAAAGCAATCGGAATTGAAGCATATTATGCGCTTGAGTTTTTATCAGAGAGATTTGACAAGCTTAACGAAGAAGAAAAAATAAAAACAATAATTCATGAACTTATGCATATTCCGAAGACATTTGGGGGCGGTTTCAAGCATCATGATTTTGTCTGCGAGAAAAATGTAAATTTACATTATAAAATCTATTTAGAAAAAAAAGGGGGGAAAGAGAAATATGGAAAGAAAAATTGGTTTAAGATTTAAAAATAAAAGTATAGAAATCCCATATGTAAAAAAAGTTTCTGAATCTGGGAAATTTTTCGGGTTAATGTTTGTTCGACGGAAAAAAGCCAGGGCACTTCTTTTTGAATTTAAGAAACCTGCAAGATTAGCCATTCATTCCTGCTTTGTTTTCTTCCCTTTTGAAGCAATCTGGGTTGATGAGAACAATAAGATTATCTCTTTTTCGACGATAAAGCCATTCAGAGCAGGGATTTCTCCCAGAAAACCTTTTTGCAAACTGATTGAAATTCCTTTTAATGCCAGATATTCTGAAATTCTTCAATCTCTCGTCGGATGGAAAGATTTAAATATTTAGCTGTTATATATTCTTTATAATATTAAAAAGGAGGGATAAAAAATGGGAAGTGTTGTTGTAAGAAATGTTGTTAAAAGAAAGAAAGGATATCTTTACTACGTTGATGGTAAGGGAAATGTCTGCGAAGCAAGGATGGCAAGAGGCGGAAAGAGAAAAAAGAAAGCAAAAAAGAAAGTAAAAAAGAAAAAGAAAAGAAGATAAATAAGTAAATTTTTTTATTTTTTATTTTATAAATATTTTTTGTATTTGTGCTGAATTTGGTTATTTTAATTAATAGGTTTTATCTTGGATTTTAGAAGTTAAATAATTTGAATAATTTTATATACCCTTTCTTACTTTTTTTTTGATGAATGTATATAGGAAGGAGTATCAAAGAATAGTTTCTAATCTTATTAGAAAGAATTTTCCTTTATTGAGAAAGAAAGTAATTTTTATAAGCGAAAAGAAACTTTTTAATTTAAAATATTCTGCAATCACTATTTACTTCATCTTTTTTTCTTGGATAATTGTTCATCCCAAGGTAATGAGATATGCTAAGAATTCATTAAATGCTTTATTTGTTCACGAACTTGCACATATTGATTTAATTGTTAATATGGTTTTTATTGATAAGCTTAAATTTGCATTTAGATGGTTATTTACAAAAAAAGGAAAGGAAGATTTTGAGAAGGATGCAGATAGATTAACCATTAAGAAAGGATATGGGAAAGACAGACTTAAATTAAGAAAAGAATCCGAAAAAACATATACACGGCAGCAATTGAAAAAGATGAGAAAAGGTTACCTCTCTTCAAAACAAATTAAATATTATATTAAAAAATTTAAAAAATGACAATCGTTCTTGGAATAGAATCAACTGCACACACTTTCGGAGTCGGAGTTGTCAGAGACGGAAAAATTCTCGTGAATGTCAAGAAAACATATACCACAGATACAGGGGGGATTATCCCGATTGATGCTGCAAAACATCATTTCACCAATAAAAATGAAATTTATTTTGAAGCGCTTAATCAGGCAGGGATGAGCGAGAAAGAGATTGATGCAGTTGCTTTTTCACAGGGGCCCGGGCTTGCTCCGTGCCTGCTTGAGGGAATGAGATTTGCAAAAGAACTTTCCCGGAAACTGAAAAAACCTTTAATTCCTGTTAACCACTGCATTGCTCATCTGGAAATAGGAAAATTGACTGGCGCAAAAAATCCTGTTATGCTCTATGCTTCTGGTGCAAATACACAAATAATTGCATTTGCATCTGGAAAATACCGGATATTCGGGGAAACTTTGGATATAGGAGTAGGAAATTTTATTGACAGCTTTGCGAGATATGCCGGAATTGGTTTTCCTGGCGGGCCTGCAATAGAAAAATTAGCATCTGAAAGCAAAAATTATGTTGAACTTCCTTATTCTGTTAAGGGAATGGATGTTGCGTTTTCTGGAATTCTTACTAATCTGAAACAGAAAATTGAGTCTGGAAAATTCAAACTAGAAGATTTAGCTTATTCTCTTCAGGAAACTGTTTTTGCTATGCTTGTGGAAACTGCTGAGAGGGCTCTGGCTCATACAGGAAAAAAAGAATTGCTTTTGGGAGGGGGTGTTGCATGCAACTCCAGATTGCAGGAAATGTGCAAAATTATGTGCAAGGAAAGGGGGGCTGAATTTTTTTGCCCTGAAAAAGATCTTTTAATGGATAATGGCAGTATGATAGCATATACTGGTGAAATATTATTCAATAATGGTAATTATATCAAGTTTGAAGATATAGAAAAATTAGATATTGCACCCCGCCAACGTACAGATCAAGTAGAAATAAAATATAAATGAAGTAATTTGTTAAATTAAAAATAAACCTTCTTTTTTAAAAAAATTTCTCAAAAAGATTTAAAAACCCATTTTATCTAAATAAATTATCCGATGAACAGTTGGTTCAGATGAGGAATTAATTGTTCTTATTATTAAAATGGCAGATGCATATCAGATAATTGAAAAAGCGAGAAGAACAGGGAAAATTGAAAAAGGAACTAACGAAGTTACCAAAGCAATTGAGAGGGGAACTGCAAAATTTGTTGCATATGCTTCTGATGTTGAGCCCAAGGAGATTATTCAGCACCTTCCGGTTTTGTGCAGGGAGAAAAAAATCCCGTGCCAGGAAACTGACAGCAAGCAGAAACTCGGGGTTGCAGCAGGGCTTCCGGTTTCAGCATCTTCAGTTGCAGTTATTGATGCAGGTGATGCCGGAAGTGAAATAGCAAAATTGAAAAAATAAATTAAAATGGCGGGCACACAAAAATCAGAACAGGCAAAAGCAGAAACTTCAAAAGCAAGCATGAAGATTTTGGGAGCAGTGGTTCCTGCAAGTGTAGAGGAAATTATAGGAAGAACAGGATTCAGGGGGGAAATAACGCAGGTTAAATGCCTTGTTCAGGAAGGAAAAGACAAAGGGCGTTCAATGAGGAGAAATGTCAAAGGGCCGATTAGGGTTGGTGATGTTTTAATGCTGAGAGAGACAGAAATCGAGGCGAGAAGAATTAAATCAAATATCACGAAAGGAAGTTATAGTTAAAATGATAGTTAATACAGTTAATTATTTAAGTAAATTAAGGTTAATATTAAAATGAAATTAAATTCAGAGATTATTCTTAAAAGGATTAAAAAGGAAAAGAAAAAACTAAAAGAGAAAGGTGTCAAGAAGATAGGGCTTTTCGGAAGTTATGCAAAAGATAAGCAAAAACAGAAAAGTGATATTGATTTTTTAATTGAATTTGATAAAGTTGATTTTGATAGGTACCTTTTTATTCTAAATTTATTGAAAAAAATGTTCAACAGAAAAGTGGACTTAGTCATCGAGACAGATTTAAAACCTGAATTAAATTATGTAAAAGAGGAGGCAAAATATGTCCAAATATAATCTTTATTTAAACGATGTGATAAGAGCGATTGACAGAATAGAAAAATCCATAAAAAATAAGAATTTCGAGGACTTTAAACTTGATGATGAAATTATTGATGCTACTTCTATGAGACTTCAGGTAATTGGAGAATCTATAAATAAACTGGGGAAATTAAAAGAGAAATATAAGCGGGTTGATTGGCAGAAGTATCTTCAGACAAGAAATATTATCAGCCATGCTTATTTTGCAGTGAACTTAGAAATTCTTTGGTCGATTATTACCAAAAGCATTCCTATATTAAAAAAACAAATTAAAGAAATTTTAGAAAAAGAAAATGCCTAAATGTTCTTATTGCAAACGGGATTATGAGTTTCCAAAAGGGGTGACTTTGGTTGGTAATGATGGTAGTGTAAATTATTTCTGTTCTTCAAAATGCAGGAAAAATATGGCTATGAAGCGAAGAAAGGTTCGCTGGATTTCCAAAAAGAGAAAAGAGAAAGAAAAAACTGAAGAAAAAGAAGATTGACTTGGAACTGGAAATGCAGAAAAAAATCAAACAGGTGCTGAACTAATTTTTTAGCGAAAAAATCTGCTGAAAGACGATTTCTAAACAATTTATCCGGAATACATTGCCTTGGTGATTTTCTCAATTTTATCGTCGATAAATGCAATTTTTGGGCAGAAAGATTTATAAAGGAAAATGTCTTTTTTTGGGTAGGAATTAGGGAAAATCTAGAGCAGATTTTTGCTCAAAATTAATACCAAATAATTAAACATTTAGCAAAAGCTATCAAAAACAGAAAATAAATAAAAATGGCAGAAGAAAAATATAACGCATCCCAAATCAAGGTTTTGGAGGGTTTGGAAGGAATTCGCAAGCGCCCAAGCATGTATATTGGCTCCACAGGGAAAGAAGGACTCCATCATCTTATTTATGAAGTGGTGGACAATTCTGTAGACGAAGCTCTCGCAGGATACTGCAAGAAAATAACAGTCACTCTGAACAAAGATGGCTCTGTCACAGTTGGGGATGACGGAAGGGGGATTCCTGTTGACATTCATCCTGCATACAAGGTTCCGGCAGTTGAAATTGCCCTGACAAAACTGCATGCAGGCGGGAAATTTGACAAGAAATCATATCTGATTTCAGGAGGACTGCACGGGGTTGGTATTTCAGTTGTAAATGCCCTGTCAAAAAAGATGATAGTTGAAATAAAAAGAGACGGCAGCATTTATTCCCAGGAATATTCAAGAGGAAATGTCAGGACAAAATTAAAAACTATCGGGAAATCCAATGACAGCGGGACTAAAGTAACTTTCTGGGCTGATGATGAGATTTTTTCCGCCCTTAATTATGATTATAAAATTCTGGAAACAAGATTCAGGGAGATAACTTTCTTAAATCCTGGCCTGAAAATAATTCTGGAAGATGAAGCGAGCAATAAGAAAATTGAATTTTTCTCTGCAGGAGGCTTGATTGAATTTGTGAAATGGATAAACCGCTCCAAGGAAGTTCTGCACAAGCCTGTTTATTTCAAAAGAGAGATGAAAGAAATGGTTGCAGATATTGTCATCCAGTACAATAAAAGTTATCAGGATAATATTTTTGGTTTTGTGAATACTATCAATACTATAGAAGGAGGAACTCATGTTTCTGGTTTTAAGACAGGGCTGACAAGAGTCATCAATGATTATGGAAAAAGCAAAGGAACTCTGAAGAACGGGAATCTTTCAGGAGATGACGTGAGAGAAGGACTGGCTGCTATAATCAGTGTTAAAATTCCAGAGCCCCAGTTTGAAGGGCAGACTAAAACAAAATTAGGAAATTCTGAAGTAAAAGGTTTTGTGGATTCTGCTGTAACCTCTGCTTTGTCAGAATTTTTTGAGGAAAACCCCTCTGTTGCAAACAAAATTGTTGCAAAAGTTTCAGAGGCTGCAAAAGCAAGGCTTGCTGCTAAAAAAGCAAAGGAACTTGTAAGAAGAAAAAATGCATTTTCTCTTGGAGGACTTCCTGGAAAACTTGCAGACTGCTCCAGCAAAAAATCAGAACACACTGAATTATATCTCGTTGAAGGAGAGAGTGCAGGAGGAAGTGCAAAAATGGCAAGAAATAAAGAGAATCAGGCAATACTTCCTTTGAAAGGTAAGATTCTGAATGTTGAAAAAGCAAATCCTGTAAAGGCTCTTTCAAGCGAAGAAATAGCGAATATGATTACTGCAATTGGAACAGGAGTTGGAGAGCAGTTTGAGTTGAGTAAATTGAGATATAATAAGATAATCATCATGACAGATGCAGATGTTGACGGAGAGCATATCAAGACGCTTCTGCTGACTTTCTTTTTTCGGTTCATGCCTAATCTTATCGAGAACGGAAATGTTTATGTTGCGCTTCCGCCATTATATCGGCTTAGAAAAGGAAGGGATATTTATGTCTATTCTGATGAAGAGCTGAAGAAAGCTGTTGAAAAATTAGGAACAACAAATATTACACGATTCAAGGGTTTGGGAGAGATGAGTTCTTCTCAGTTATGGGAGACAACCATGAACCCAAAATCCAGAAAAATCAAAAAGATTTACATTCAGGATGCTGTAGAAGCAGACAATATTTTTTCAATGCTTATGGGCGATGATGTTCAGGGAAGAAAAGAGTTCATCGCTGAAAATGCAAAGGAGGCATCACTGGATGTTTAAGATGAAAACAACAATTTATTTTATTAGACATGGGATTGTAGATAAACCGAAAGATACTTGGGCAGGTATAATTAATTTACATTTTGGTTTAACCGAAGAAGGAAAAAAACAAATAGCCAAGGTTGGAAAATATCTTTCCAGAAAAAAAATCAAGGCGATTTATTCTTCACCAATTAAAAGAGCTTTTGAAAGTGCAGAGATAATCTCAACCTATTTTCCTAAATTAAAAGTTATTAGGGCAAAAGAATTATTTGAATGGAGATATAACTGGAAAAGCAGAACAGAGAGCGGAATTAAAAAATCAAAAGAATTTAAAACATATCTAAAAAACCCAGCAAAATTAACCAAAGGGGAGAAAATCATTGAGTTAGCTAATAGAATGGAAGAATTTTGTAAAAAGATATTGAAGAAACATAATGGCGGAGAGATAATTTGTGTTACTCACCAAGACCCTATAAGGGCTTTGATATTACGATTACAAAATAAGGAGATGGATTTATTAAATAAAACAAAATGTGAAAGGGGAGCTATATATAAATTATATTTTGAGAATAATAAACTTAAAAAAATAAATTATATTGAGCCAAAATAAAAAATGAATGAGAAAAGATTTTGTCCAAAATGTAAATCAGAAGATGTTAGAAAAGAAATGAATATATTATTAGTATTTGGAGCACCCCAAAAATGGGTATGTAATAAATGTGGATATCACGGGCACATGTTTCCTATTAAAGAAAAATTAAAAAATATAAAGAAAAAAAACTAAATAAGATGGAAAATGATTATTGCCCGATAAAATACAGAACACTTTTTAGGAAAAACTTGTGCAGAGCAACAGAAGAAAAATGTGATCATATACAATGTGTAGAAAGAATAAGAAATATTGGAACAATTCAAATGGATA
>CAYYME010000023.1:0-7762 GCA_964473005.1 Candidatus Woesearchaeota archaeon
TTATATTACTGAATTTGTTTTATGATTTACCAAGTTCTATTATCTTGTTATTGTAAATTACTCTCATAAAGGTGCCCATCTGTCCTGCCAATGGTGCTCTGAAAGTAACTCTTGCAGGATGCCACGGTCCAAGACTTCCTGGTTTTCTTCTTCCTTTTTCTGATTTGTGTGATTTTAATGTCAGTCCGAATCGCTTCAAAGGACCTACAAGCCCTTTTCCTTTTGTCTGCCCCCGCAAATCAATGAGCTGTCCTTTGCCAAAGAAATTCAGGATAAAAATGTCTTTTCCGAGATGCTCTTTTACAAAATTAATTTTTTCTTCAGGAGTTCCTGAGAGTCCTATCTCCGCCAAATCCGGGGTTTTTTTAATTCCTGTTTTTTTAACCTGTGAATAACAGATAATTCTTACGTCCTCATACTCTTTTACTTCATCTATTCCTTTTCCTTTTGTCTTTGGAAATTTAATCTTCTTTTTAAGTTCCTTATCAATATTTTCAGCCAAAATATCTTTTGAGACTTTCCCGTTTTTGTAGAATCGCACAGAGAAAATCTTCATAGGGGGGCATTCGAGAATTGTTACAGGAATTATTATTTTCTTCCCTTTTGTCATGGAATTTGGCGTGTCATCTTTTACATAAGCAGAAGCCATTCCTGCTTTATAGCATATAAATCCTTTCAGATTTTTTCCAGAATTAATTGCATTCCAGTTTACACTAGGCAAAAATTTACTGGCTCTTTTCCTCGGCCAGAATTGCAAACTTCCTTTCCTTGGTGATTTCGGTGCAGACATTTGTTATATTTATAGCGGAAATTGTCATTTTACTTACCCTGGATGGAATAGAAAGAAAAAAGGGATTTAAAAAGCTGTTGGTAATATAAAAAATTTACCTTTTTAGAGGCTATTCTTTACTACAATAATTCTTTTAAATAGGTTTATTTACAACTCATTATGAAGAAAACAATTGGAGAAAATGTTGAAAATTGGTATGGCAACTTTATAGCACGTTCTGCAGGGGTATTGCATATAGTCTCTTTTCTTTTAGTTGGCTCTTTTGGGGTATCATATATTTCTACAGCTGCATTAGAAGATTATAATCTTCTTAAAATTAAAAATAAATATGGGATAACTGGGGCAGCATCACATTGTAATAAAGTATTAGAAGATTTCTCAGCTAAAAATGAATTTGTTCAGTTATTTTCTGGGAAAGATAATGTTGCAGAGGATTATTTAACAAGATTGAAAAACAAATAATTTTATTTAAGCCTCAAAGTTCAGTTCCTTTTCAGCCTTTTCACCATCAATCACTGCTTTTCTGATAATTTTTCCTTTTCTTTTTGCAAGTTCCCTGATTGCCGCAAAATTTTTTTCACCCTTTGGGAGAATCAACTCATTAATTATAAAATCATGGCTTATTTTTGCTTCCCTGAACACAGGATTTTCAAAGACAAATTCTTCTGCAAGTTTTGAATCAGAAGTTTTCAGGACGCAAAAATCTGCTTTAGGAGCATCCCCTTCTTTTTTTGAAGGTTTTCCTGATTTGGGGGCTTTAGGTTTAATTTTCAAAGAATCGTCTCCAGCAGAGAAAGTCAGGGCAAAAAAGTTCTTTGGAAATTTATCCATTAGATTAATTATTTCTGTGCCCGACATTTCTTTTTCAATAGAATAATTCTTGACCCCCTGAAATTGCGATATTTTTTTAAATTCTAAAACGCCTTTCAAATCATTTGTTCCGATTATTGAGCCGGCAACTTTAGTTCTGCTGTTTCCGAGTTTTTCGCTCATTGTTCTTACAAGTTCATTGGCAAATTCAGCAGAAGTTTTGATAGTATACTTTCCGTTTGAATTTTTTGCCTCAATCAGCGCCCTATTTCTGAATTCTCCTTTGCTGAATTTTTGAAACTGCAGGTGCACAGATTCATCAATTCTGTTGTCAGCCGCTTTTTTTATGAAATTCATAATGTATTCTCTCTAGTTTCACTTATAAATTTTGTGTTCGCAACCTTTATAAATTTAGCACCCTTATTTTTGGCATGGATGAAAAGTATCTTAAAAATATTACCACAACAGCAATTTTAGTTGTTCTCTTAGTCCTCTCTTTTTTGCTGCTGAAACCTCTCCTTCTTTCAATAATTATGGGTATAATCCTTGCATTTGTCTTGTCCCCTGTTTATGACTGGTTTTACAAATATCTAAAATTAAAGAACCTCTCCGCTTCTCTGATAATTATTTTATTAATAATCCTGATAGTTCTTCCCCTCTGGTTCCTGACACCGATAATTGTAAATCAGTCAATAAAAATTTATATTGCTTCACAGCAGATAGATTTTATAACCCCTCTTAAGACTATTTTCCCATCGCTTTCCACAGATGCCTTTTCTTCAGAACTAGGCGCTGCTCTTTCCTCTTTTGTTACAAAGGTTATGAATTCTGTAACAAATTCTCTTTCCAAATTAATACTTAATTTTCCGACAATAGTTCTTCAGTTTTTGGTGGTTTTCTTTGTTTTGTTCTTTGTTCTGCGGGATAAAGAAAAGATTGTTGCATATATCCAAAGCCTTTTGCCTTTTTCAAAGGAAGTGGAAAAGAAATTATTTAAATCTTCAAGGGATATTACCCTGTCTGTTCTTTATGGGCAGGTTATCCTGGGAATTCTGGCCGGAATTATCGCAGGATTAGGATTTATCATATTCAGAATTCCGAATGCCTTAATTTTTACTTTAGTTGCAATTATATTGGGTATCCTTCCGATAGTTGGGACAGCGTTAATTTGGATTCCTGTAGCGGTTTATTTGCTGATTGCGGGAAACACCTTTGCGGCATTCGGTGTGATTCTTTTCGGTATAATATCTGCCACAATACCCTCCCTTCTGCAACCAATATTTGTTTCTAAAAGAACAAATATGAATACTTCCTTAATCCTGATAGGTATGATAGGCGGTTTGTTCTTGTTTGGAATTCTGGGAATAATAATTGGGCCCTTAATAATTGCTTATCTTTTTATTGTCCTTGAAATCTACAGAAATAAAAGTGTGCCCGGAGTTTTGATTCCTCCTGGAAAAGTTGATTAGATAAATATAAAAAGAATTTTTTCTAATATTGTATAATTAAAAAAGGAAGTGTAATATGGATCTAAAAATAAAATTTCTGAAATGGGCTACAGAGGTTCCTACTGCAATGATTGATAAAGAGACTGCTGAAAAAATAGGGATTCATTCCAAGGACAGAATTTCCATAAGGACTCTTACGAAATATCCAAGGGAAATGTCTATGCTTGTGGATAGTGTTGAAGGGATAGTTGGAAAAAACGAAATTGCTGTTTCTGAGAATATAAGTTCGCATATACATCTAAAGGAGGGGCAAAGGGTTGATGTGAATATTGCAGTGGTTCCGAAAAGCACCCTTTTTATAAAAAACAAACTTGACGGAAAGAGACTGTCTGACAAAGAAATACGGGAAATTGTCAGGGATATAACTAATAATTATCTTTCTCAGGCAGAAATTGCTTTATTCATTTCCTCTATGTATACAAAAGGAATGAATTTTAAGGAGACAATTTCTCTGACAAAAGCCATACTTGAATCAGGCGATATATTCAAGCTGAGAAAAAAATTTGTTGCTGACAAGCATTCTATTGGGGGGGTGCCTGGAAACAGAACAACGCCGATAGTGGTGTCAATCTGCGCTGTTGCCGGACTGACTATGCCAAAAACTTCGTCCAGAGCAATTACAAGTGCAGCAGGAACCGCAGATGTAATAGAAACAGTGGCAAGAGTGGAATTTACCGTCGACGAAGTAAAAAAAATAATTAGCAAAACAAATGCATGCATGATCTGGGGGGGAATGCTTGGCATGGTTCCTGCAGATTCTAAGATTATTGATACAGAAAAGACACTAAAGATTGATCCTGAAGCGCAGCTTCTTGCTTCGATTATGTCCAAGAAACTTTCTGTAGGAAGCGAATATATCCTGATAGATATTCCATATGGTGCTCATGCGAAAGTAGGAAAAACAAAAGCTATGAGGCTCAAGAGAAGATTTGAGAAGCTTGGGAAATATTTTAAGAGAGATTTAAAAGTTGTTTTGACTAACGGAGAACAGCCTGTAGGAAACGGGATTGGACCTGCACTGGAACTCATGGATATTTTAAACATTCTTAATCCGCGGAAAAAAGGCCCTCAGGATCTGGAGAGAAAATCTTTATTTCTGGCAGGAGAACTTCTGGAAATGACAGGGAAGGCAAAAGAGGGGAAAGGCGCTGACATGGCAAAAGAAATTCTGTGTTCAGGAAAAGCCCTTGATAAATTCAAGCAGATAATAAAAGCACAGGGGGGTAATTTAGGAAGATTGAGATATGCAAAGTTCAAGCAGGATATATTGGCGACTAGCACAGGGGAAATTACAGAAATTCACAACAAAAAAATAACTGCGCTGGCGAGGCTCGCAGGTTGCCCTGTTGATAAATCCTCTGGAATCTATCTTTATTTTCATAAGGGGCACAGGGTAAAAAAAGGCGGGAAGATAGCAACTATTTATGCGGACTCGCTGACAAGACTTCATTCTGCTGTCAATTTTTTTCATACCAAGAAACCAATTAAAATAAAATAATACAATTATATTTTTAAACTTCTTTAATCTGTTTTTTGCATGGAAACTTCTGATTCCCGAAGAAGGATAGCGGATTACATTAAGAAAAATCTTACAAAAGGGTATACCCTGGAATCTTTAAAGTGGGCATTGATTAATCAGGGGTATCCGAGAATGACAGTCGAAGTAGCTATTCAGCAGGCGAATAAAGAGCTTGCAGAAGAAGCACCAATACTCAAAGAAAAGCCCGTGATAAAATATGAAGTTTTTGACGAGGGAGACAGGCCTGTAAAGATTAAGCTAGCCTGGTGGAAGCGAATATTTGGGGGCTCTTTTCGTCTTTTTAGGCAATAACTTTTAAAACTAGGCATATTTCTTATTTTTAGAAAGAATAAAGTGAGCCTCCGACGCATAATGGTTGTGCACCGGTCTTGAGAACCGGGCCCTTTGGGCGACCAGGTTCGATTCCTGGCGGGGGCGTTCTTTAAAAGTATTTTTAAATTAAGTGTGCTTAATACCCCTATGAAAAAGAGAGGGTTCTTTATCTGGGGGGTTATTATTCTGATTGTATTTGGGATATTTTTGTATTCTTATTTAACAAAAGGATTTTTTTATTCTTTGATAAATTTTGATCAGCAGGGATTAATTTCTTTTCTCTCTTCTTTTAAAGGGATTTCATTTTTAGTTTATATTCTTTTAATTATCATAGGGATTATTTTTGCTCCGATTCACCCCTTTATATTTTATGTTTCAGGGGGTATCTTGTTTGGACCATATATTTCCTGGGTGCTTACAATGGTGGGTGTAACTATTGGCTCTTCAATTGCTTTTAAGATTTCACAAATTTATGGAAGAAGTTTTGTTGAGAGGCATATATCCAAAAAAAAGATAAAGAAATTTGATAAGGTTTCAGAGAAATATGGCCCTCTATCAATTTTTTTGTTAAGAGTAAATCCTCTAACCTCCACAGATGTCTGGAGTTATATTGCAGGATTGACAAAAATTAAATTTGGGAAATTTTTAATGTGGACGCTTTTGGGGGTGGCACCCGCAATTTTTATCCAGGTGTATCTTGGAAAAGAGATAGGTAAAAATCCGCTTTTATTTAAGATTTTTGCCGGAATAGCAATAGCTTATCTTATAATTTTATTAATAGGATTAATTTATTTCTTTTTAATAAAGAAGAGAAAGAACTAAAGTAATTTATTTATACCTTAATTTCATTAAAAGAAGATGGGGGAGAAGATTCTTAATTGGTTCAGGAAACACTGGTTCTTTATTCTGATTTTGCTGATTATTTTAGGATGGGCTTTTTATTCTTATTTCAATAAGGGAATCTTTTACCTTCTTGCCCACCAGGATATTAATTCTGTAGTTAATTTTGTAAACTCCTTCGGATGGCTTGCGGTTTTTGTTTTTATTCTGCTGGTTATTCTCGAGGTTGTTTTGGCACCAATTCCCCCTTTTGTTTTGTATGTTGCAGGCGGAATTTTATTTGGTGCTTTTTTTGGGGGAATTCTGACTCTGTTTGGAAATGTAGTGGGTTCTGTTCTGGCATTTATGATGGCACGAAAATATGGGAGAGAATTAGTTGAGAAGAAAATGAAACCCCTTACCCGGGAAAAATTTGATAAATTTTCTAAAAAGTATGGGGGTTTTGCAATCTTCTTCCTGCGTCTTAATCCTTTCACAACCTCTGATATTTTCAGTTATCTGGCTGGGCTTACAGAAATGAGATTGCGGAGTTTAATCTTTGGAACTACTTTTGGGCTGATTCCGTTAATTTTTATACAGACTTATCTTGGGGATTATCTTATAAGGGATAATCCGTTCTTGTTTCATCTTTTTATAATAGTTAGCCTGGTTTATCTGGCTTTATTTTTGTATGGGTTATGGTTTTTATTTCGAAAAAGGAAAGTCAATAGTGCATAATATATTTTGCAATATATCTTTTCTAAAATATACATCCTGATTATTATTTTTGAATATATCCTTCAGCGCTAACTAGAATAACAGACTTGTCTTCTCTAAAATTAATTAACCAAATAGGGAAGACAAGCCTTCTGCTGCAGCTTCTCTTTTTTCTTCCTTGGGTGTTTCAGTTTTCTTTTCTTCCTTGTGTGCTTCAGAAACTCCTGAAGGAGCAGCAACTAAACTTGCATTTTCAAGTTCTTTTGCTATGTCAACACCTTTTAAACTGGCGACCAGAGATTTGACTTTTGATTCTTCAACTTCTGCGCCGGCAGCTGCAACAATTTTTTTTATTCCTTCCTCGTCAACGTTCTTTCCGAGTTTGTGCAGCAAAAGTGCCGCATATATATATTCCATTTTATTTATTTTCCTCCTCTGATTTTTCTTCAGAAGCCTGAGTTTCAGCTGTTCTTAGCTGTGTTAATGCTTTTTCATATCTTCCTGCCTTTCCTATTAAAAATCTAACTGTCTCTTCAGTTGTATATCCAATCTCAACACTGAAAGGAATTGCTTTTCCATAAGCGGTTTTCAGTTCTTTTAGGGTTTTTTCTCTGTCAATTTTCAGTTCAGAATAGAATTTTCCTTCTTCATTATCAAAAGCGCAGAGTGGAACAAACCCTATCGAAAAAGGCTTTATATCTAATTTATTCATAATATCTGCTGCATTTTGAGAGATTTTTTCTCCTTTTTTAGCAATTGTTTTTGGTTCTTTGATGCTTATTTTTCCTTTTTCTATCTGAATCTGGATGCCGAGAGCACCTAATTCGCTTATTGCAGGGCCAGGAACCAAATCAGTGAGCCCTGCCTGGACTTCAATGTCTTCTGGAGCTTCTTGCCCTGGCTTTGCCCTTGCAGGAGTTTTATTATTAAGCAGTTCTGCTGCTAGTTCAAATGCATCCAAATCAGAGAACAAAATCGCCACGCTGTCTTTAATCTGCTCACCGAGTTTCTTGACTGTCTCTTTTTCAGATGCTTCAAAAGCCATGGATATCATATTTTTCTTCGGGACTTTGACAACTGCCTTGTTTCTCAGTTTTTTGCTGATTTCCTGAAATTGCGAGGCAGGCAGATTTTTTATGGATGCAATCAGGATTGTTCTTTTAGTTTCAATTAATTTTTTTAAATCCTCTACTGATTTTATGTTCTTTTTGTTTGGTTCTGTTTTTGGAATAAATTTTTTAGCAGGCATTTTAATTTCTTTTGTAT
>CAYYME010000024.1:0-7581 GCA_964473005.1 Candidatus Woesearchaeota archaeon
TTAGGCGAAGCGACTGCGTCGGCGAGACTTCTTAGAAAATTCATTTTTCTTTTGCCTGGAATTCAAGCCCCTCTTTTTTAGCCTGTTTTTCTATGGTGCTGATTATTTCTTTAATCTGCCTGTCCAGTTCTTTGATGTTTCCTCCTGATTTTTTTATGGAATATAATCCTGAACAGAGATATCTGACATCTGCATCTATGCTTCCAAGAATATCTTTGATTAATTTTATTCCTTCTGGCTTGTCTGTTTTCAGAGTTATCTCTTTTTTTATAACTGCTTTTTTTTGCTTTTGAGTTGTTATTATTTTCAATATCTTCTTTGCCTCTGGTTCCCCTGCGAGCTTCTTGAGTTTTGCAGAATTTTCCTTTGCTTCCTGCAGAAAATCAAACAAACCATTTTCTTTGGAAATTTCCTTTAGAACATCTTCGGCTTTTTGCCCCAGAATACTTTTCAAAACTCCAAGATAATTTTTTTCCTGTTTGTCCCTTTCCAGAACTTCTTTTTTTTCTTTTAGACTAACTCTTCTCAGGGATAAATCCACATTGCCGTTTGGCGAAATTCTGATAATCTTGCAGACAATTTTCTTTTTTGGGACAACATATTCTCTAAGATTCCTTATTCTTCCAGGAGCAATTTCACTGGTTATGATGCTTCCTTCTTTGTTGCCTTCTATTTTCACAAAAACCACAGTGCCGACTATTCTGTCAACTGTGCATAATACAAGGTTTCCCACTTCAAGTTCCATAAAAATTAAAGAAGTTGTAATGTTTTAAAGGTTATGCTTTAGTAAAATAAATCATTCAACTTAACATCTTTCCTCCTCAACTGAGAAATTATCCCCCTTTTTATGTAGTTGTTAATGAATTTAGTAATAGTTGAGCAATATTTTGATATTCTATGGGTTAACTAATGAATTAGTAAAAATTTAAATTTTTACAAGTTCAACTTCGAGACTTTTTTTCAGCAGTTCAAGAAATTCTTTTTCCTTTTCTCTTTTGATAATGCAGCCTGCGGCGAATTCATGCCCGCCAGCTTCTCCGCCGATTTTTTCTATTATGCTGTTCAGAAGCTCTCTTGCATTTCTTCCTCTTTCACCGACAATTCTTGCAGAAATTTTTATCTTGTCGTCGTAATAAGCCAGAAGATTAATTATTGTCCCTTCTTCATATAAAGAGGATTTGGAGAGAATGCTCGCAATTGTTCCTATCATAGTGTCTTTTATATGGTTTCTCGCATTTATTATTAAAAAGCCCCTGCCTTTTATTGGAGTGCTGGCAAATGCAAATTTTATTGCAGATAATAATTCCTGCCTGTATTTTGCATGAATGGATTCCGCTCTCTCTTTTATTTTTGGAATTTCCATACAGAACTGGATTGCAGTTCCGCTTTCCCCAAATCTGGAGCAGGCATTTATTTTTGCGCTGAGTTCTCTTGCATCCTCCAGCTTATTAAAAAATTTTATAAGAAAAATATCCCCGATAATTCTGTTTTTTGTTTTTGGATTTCTCAGCATTATTGCAGTAATTAATTTTTTCATTTCCTCTTCATTTAGTTCTATCAGGCTTTTGCATTTTCCGTTTGCATAATTCAGCCCTGTTTCACGCAGCAATTCAAGAACTCCTGCCGAGTTTCCGGTTACTTCAGGGATATAGGGGTCTGAGCAAAATTCAAGAGTTCTGTTCAGGGGCCTTGTAGAAGGATAAATTGTCAAACCCCTCTTTTTTTTAATTTCACCATCCTCAAGAATTCCGTTATCCAACTTTCCAATATTTTTTTCAAGAGTGTCTCCAATCATCCCAAGTATCGCAAGTTTTGCGAATTCCCTGTTTGATTCATCAATTTCCTTGCAGAAGAGATAAGTTAAGCAGGAACTGCTGATTTTTTGTTTTGAATGCAATTCAGGATTTATAATTTTTACATTTTCAGGAATCTGCTGAATTATTTCATGGTGGTCAATTATGAAAACATCTGTGAGCCCTGCTTCTTCAATGTGATTCAGGCTTCCTGAAGCCAAATCCAAAAACAAGGTTATTTTGTCCTTGGGCAAATCAAAAATAAACTGCTCTTCAAGGCTTTTAACAATCCTTACAGAGAAAGTTCTGTCAATTTTCTTTAATGCCTGTATCATAATTGTTACAGAAGTAATTCCGTCTGTGTCAAAATGGCTGATTATCTGGATTCCTTTTTTTTCTGATTTCCCAATAAATTCCCCGGCCATTTCTTTAATTTCCTGTTCCAGACTTCTTTCCTCTTTTTTCATTTTAAAAATTACCCTTTTTTCTGGTACTTCTTAAGATTTCTAAGTTGCGCAAAAATCCTGTCCCTGTCTCTCATAGCTCTTTTATCCTGCATGTTTTTCTCATAATGCTTTTCAATCTTCGCAAGTTTTTCCCCTACATTTTTTACATCAGGATTAATATATTTTTTTCCTAGAATCTGTGAGATTTTTTTTGTGTATTCTCTGGAATGAACCCCTTCTTTCTTAAGTTCTTCCCCGATTTTTTCGGCAGTCAGCCCTTTTTCAGCAAGTTCAATGACTTTTTTTTCAAATTCCTTTTCAGACAATTTTTTTGCTTTTTGTGCTTCTTTTTCTTCCGGCATTTTATTAGATTGTAAACCTGTTTTTTAAAGATTGCTGTTTTCTTTTAAGTGATTAATAGTTTGAAGGAGTTTTTGACAAATTATTTAAACTGAGATATATTTTAGAGTATATGGCCAGGGTAATTGGAATTCTGAGTCTAAAAGGGGGTGTAGGAAAGACTTCTGTGGTTGCTTCATTAGGCAGTGCTATCGGAGATTTTAATAAAAAAGTTCTGCTGGTGGACGGGAATTTTTCTGCACCAAATCTTGGATTTCAGCTGAATGTGGTTGATCCTAAGGTTACTCTTCATCATGTGCTGGACAGAAAAGCACATCTGAGAGATGCTATTTATCATGCAGGAAAAGTGGATATGGTTCCTTCCTCTATTTTTGGAGAGCCTCAGATTAACCCCCTGAAACTCCGTGATGCTCTTAAAAATGTGAAGAGAAGTTATGATATAATTCTCCTGGATTCTTCTCCTGCACTGAATGAAGAAACTCTGGCAGTGATGAATGCTTCTGATGAATTGTTTGTGGTAACCACTCCTGATTATCCTACTCTGAGCATGACATTAAAGGCAGTCAAAATTGCAAAGCAGAAAGGAGTTCATATAAACGGGCTGATTATAAATAAAGTGCATAACAGAGATTTTGAGTTGTCTTCAGGAGATATTGAAAAAACAGCAGAAGTTCCTGTTCTTGCAGTTATTCCCTATGATTTGAATATTCTGCGGGCATTGGCTAATTTTGTTCCGAGCGTTGATTATAAGCAGAAATCAGAAGGGAGTGAGGAATTCAGAAGGCTTGCCGCGGTTTTGGTAGGGGAAAAATACAAGCAGCAAAATCTAAAAGGCTTTTTCAGATGGGTTACTCCAAGGAGGCAGGATATCAACAGAACGATTTTTTATGAGGCTATTTTCAGGTGAGTCTGATTTGGAAAACCTTTATAAATTTCTTGAAGTTTGATTTTTATAAGAGTTCAGTTTGCAGTCAGCCCCTTAGTACAGCGGTCAAGTATACAGCCCCTTGGAGGCTGTGACGCAGGTTCGAATCCTGCAGGGGCTATTCATAATTTTTTCAGTATTTTTTCCCTATATCTTGGCAAATCATCCAAATCCCTTTTATTTAACGGATTTTTTATAAGTTCTATAATCCCTTTTTCAAAATTTTTGTCAAGTATTGGTTTTACTAAAATAAATCCTAAATCATAAAGATAAATGTCCGTTTTATTCTCAATCATTTCCTTAAAGTCCTCATCAGTTAATCTTTTTGCAGACTGTGTTAGTTCCCCTTTGTAGGCTATATAATCTGCTACTCCTTCTTCCACGAGATTATGCTGTATGTCATATAATACAGATGTATTTTCACGCTGAACATTAAACAAATATTTCTCTCCTAGTTCTTTTCCCAATGCATAATAAAAAGCATGTGCTCCTTCATGTTTTATATAATAATGAAGTCTGTTTATCAATTCCTCTTTAATATTTTCTTTAGTCTTTTTTGAATACTTTAGATATCTCCCGAATAAATATTCTGAACAGGTTGAATAAAAATATATCGAATCAACATTTTCTTTGTATACTGCTCCTTCACAGTCAAAGCAAGTAATTTCATTTTTCCTTGCTTTAAATCCGTATTTTGGAAGTTCTCTTTTTATATTGTAAAAAGTATATATTTCCCCTATATCTGAAGCATAATGTTTATTTACTGTTGAACGAACAAATTCATCGTATTCAGCAACATTTTTCCAGGGAATCTGATTTGTTTTTTTTGTTTCTGTATTTTCAGGTATAAAATTAAATGAACTTTTCCGCTCTGCAAATTTTAGGTTAATATTTTCTTCTTTAAAATTAATATCTGAAGGAAAAAGCAGAAAGAGAGTGCCCATTAATAATAATTTCTTTAAAGACATCCTTAAACAAGAAAGATATTCTTAAAAAGTTTTTATATGTTTGAATAAATATATTGTCTAATCCCTATCTCTCCCACTCTTTTCAATATATATCTTATTATAAATAAATTGTTTTAAAGAAAATTTAAGTTTGAATTTTATGGGAATAAAAAAAGATAGGTTTTTATTTCAGTATAATTTATTTGAAGAAATTAGTTTGGATAACCAAAAGATGATTAGTCCTGTAATGGATTTTATTGTTACAGGTCTTAATTCAAATTTGCAGGCACAAAAAGTTAATATTTATCATAGTGCATTGGTAAAACTTTATTGGGCTCCTTGGAGGACTTGGGTTTTTGTAGATAAAAGAGAGGGAAGTCAAAAAGGGAATATTTATACTCTAGAGCAAATAGTTAAAGACGTTGGCTTTCTCAAAAAAGCAATTAGAAAATCAATGCGCATTGGTCCCGAGAAAATCATTCAAATTAAAGATAAGAAATTGCAGGCAGTAAAGTTGGAAGATGTGCTTTATCAAGAAATATCTAACTATATGTTCCAAAAACCCCTTGAAAAACTTAGTAAAGAAGAAAGAATTAGATTAAATAGGCATGTTGGCCAAAAATATGATAAATCAAGATTACAAAAAGGATATTTAATTGATGAACCAATTATGAAAAAAGAAATCCGTGCACTTAATAGGTCCTCTCCTTTTATTTTGATTAATTAGATAAAGATTTACTTTTTTAGTTCCTTAATGCCTGTATCTTCCTCGTCTTTCAACAGCAGTCATTCTTTCAAATATCTGCTTTGCTTCAGAATTATTCTCTGAATAGGATTTTTTGAATTCTTCAAACAATTTCTCCCAATGCTGAAAGTGCTTTGCTTCTAATGCCTGCCTCAGCAGATGCAAATCAACTGCCTTGTCTTCAATTTTTTTTGAGATATAACCAAGTCCGAAATCAATGAAGAAGATTTTGAAGCCATTCCCGTCCTCCCGTCCTCTTAAATCATTAAGTTTGTTATCACCTCTTTTTTTATCAATATTCAATCTATCAGCGGATTTATCCTTAGATACATTATGAGATTTATCATTAACTAAATTTTCTCCGAGATTTTTTACCAAAATCATATTGCTTGTGGTTAAGTCTCCGTGGATTATGTCTGCTTTGTGGAGTTTTGCTACAGATTCCCCGATTTTTGTCATGATTTGTTTTTGTTTTTCAAAAGGAAAATCATTGAGGTAGTCTGAGAGTTTTTCTCCATCAATAAAAGGCATTTTTATTATATTTGGTTCTTTTAATGGAAGAGGGTTTGGAGCATTAATTATCTTAGAAGCTTTCTCAAGAAGTTTTTTCTCTGCTTTTGTTCTTGGTTTTATTATTTTTTTGTCTAATTCTGGAATTCGATATGATTTTGAAATTCTGTCTTTGCTAATCAAGTTGTTTTTTTCATCGAGAAAAATCTTTGCTTCTGCTCCCTGCTGGATTAGCTTGAGGTTTGATGTCATTTTATATTGTCCAGATTTTCATTAATCTCTTTTACTCCTATTGCTCTAAATTCCTCCCCGCAGTTTTGAGGGATATTTTTCAGAATAAATATTTTCTTTTTTTTGTTAAAAGCCATTCCAATTTCCATTAATGTATTAATTCCAATATAATTATCAATATTATTTTTAGAATAATTTGCAACTAAAACAGCATCAACTTTTTCAAGTGATTTATTAAAATCATTCATTGCATCTTTTTTAGTTTTATTAGCCTGATTATAAAATTCAGCTGAAAATTGTGCTATAACTTCATGCCCTTTTTCTTTTAACTGCTTTTCCAATTCCAAGAATTTTTGGTGAAATTCCATGCTTCCGATAACTATTATTTTCATAAAAGGTTCAGTTTACCAGATATTTTAAGGTTTACCCTAAGTATCTAAAACCTTTTATACCCAATTTTTGTATTTTTTTCCTATGAAACTAAAGGAAATTGTCCTCGCAGGTGCACTTCTTTTATCGAGCAGTGCTGCTTTGTCCCAAAATAAACTCAAATTTGATGTTTACAGCAGGGAGGAAGGACTTCTTAAATTATTAAACAGCAGTTCACTTAGGATAAATTCAGAGCAAATAGATTTTTCTTTTTTATTTGATATTTATTCTATGGAATTTCAAAAACTCACTGATTCAACTTACAGAGAAATTGTCAGAAATAATTTTCTTTGGCAGGCAAAAGATGAATTTTTTGATTATTCCAAAGATTCATGTTACACTCTTCTCAGTTATTCTGCGGTTAGAGGAAAACCAAGAGAGGAAAAAAAGGCATTAGTGGAGAGGAGATTTGACAAAAAATATCTGTCTCTTCCTGAATTGTTTAAAGATTTTGAAGAAGGGCGTTTGGAGAATGGAGATAGCCTTCATTTTATTGTTAATGGCATGCCTTATTCTGTTAAAATTAAAAGAAGAGAAAATCAGGACAGCATAATTTATTCGTCCAGTCTTGAAGATATTATTAAAAGAGAGCCTGGGGATATTATTATCTGCCCGTATCCTATTGAAGTTTATGCAATAGAGAAAGACGGAAAGTTTGTTCCAATAGGATTTTCCACAGAATTGTTAAGAGTCAAGAATGGGAAGAAAATCCCCATTAATGGAAAATTAAGAGAGGAAAAAGATTAACGGATTTATTTTTCCTTCCATGCAAATATTATTCCGAGGCTCAGCAGAGTTCCGATATCAACAACCAGGCAGTATCTGCACAGGGCATCCAGAACAAAGAACTGGAGATACAAAAAATAAACTGCTAAGGCTGAGCCGAGAAACAATCCGAGAGTCAGGATTTGCTTTTTGTATTTTTTTGGTTTATGGATATAGGATAATGCAAGAATTGTCAGAATCGGAAAGGCAATAAGCCCGAAGTAATTATTATTTACTCCAAGAGTTCTTTCATATTGCGAAATCTGGACAGCATAACAGGTTGTCTGGGTTCCTCCGCATGCCTGTTCAGCAGGAATAAAAGACAGTATTGCAGAGATTGCAAAGGAGATAAAAAATATTGCAATGAGGACAACATATTTTGTTTTGGACATTGGATTAATTAAAAAATGGAATATTTAAGGGTTTTGGG
>CAYYME010000025.1:0-6498 GCA_964473005.1 Candidatus Woesearchaeota archaeon
TTGTTTTATTTTTCATCATTTTGAATGGTTAATCTCCAAATTTTGGGCAACTTTAGAGTATATAAACATTTATATTCAAGGAGTATATATTATTATACTTTCTATAATGGCATTAATTCTGCTATAACTATATCTTTATCTGAAGATTAATTTTAAAAACTCGGTATGCTTTGTTGAAATATGAAATTTTTAAGTCTGCATGTTGACTGCATTAAGTTCAAGCCCTTAAAAAAAGCACTAAAGCAGGCACAGGCACTTTCTGAAAAGGAAAAAAAAGGGGGGGGAGTAAAAGAGGCTTTGGCTGTTTTGACTGCTGTTGAGAAAGGAGACAGAAATGCGGAAGAAGTTGTAAAAAGATTTGTGGAAAATGTCAGGGAAATAGCAGGACAGGTTAAGGCTAAAAATATTGTTCTTTATCCATATGCCCATCTTTCCAGTAATCTGGCTGCGCCTGAAGTTGCAATAGACATTCTTGGAAAAGCAGAGAAAGAGCTGAAAAAGTATTTCAATGTTGTTCATGCTCCTTTTGGCTATTACAAAGAGTTTGAATTAAAAGTTAAAGGGCATCCCCTTTCAGAACTGAGCAGAGAAATTAATATTGAGGAAGTAAAAGAAGAATATGAGCCTAAGAGGCTTTTAAGGGAGATTTCCAAGACAAAACTGGATATTTCCAAACTTAAGGAAAATGACCACAGAATTCTCGGGCAGCAGATGAATTTATTCAGTTTTTCTGAAACTGCGCCCGGCATGGTTTTCTGGCACAACAATGGTTTGATAATCAGAAATGAGCTGATTAATTTCTGGAGGGAACAGCACAGGAAAGCAGGATATGAAGAAATTTCCACTCCGCAGATTTTGGATAAAAAATTATGGCAGGTTTCAGGGCACTGGGAAAAATACAGGGACAATATTTTTCTGACAGAATATGAAAAAAGAATTTTTGCAGTGAAGCCGATGAATTGTCCCGGAGGAATGCTTGTTTATAAAAACAAGCCAAAAAGTTATAAGGAGTTTCCTTTAAGAGTTGCTGAACTTGGGGTTGTTCACAGGCAGGAACTTTCAGGAGTTTTAGGAGGACTGTTTAGAGTGATTCAGTTTACACAGGATGATGCGCATATTTACTGCACTGAAAAGCAGACTGAAGAAGAAATAGAGAAGATTATGGAACTGAGTGATTTTGTTTATTCTAAATTTGGCTTCAAATACAGGATTGAACTGTCTACTCGTCCGAAAAAGAGAATCGGAACTGATAAAATGTGGGACAGGGCAGAAAAAATACTTGAAGATGTTCTGAAGAAAAAGAAGATTGCATTTAAATTGAACAAAGGAGAAGGTGCTTTTTACGGGCCGAAAATTGATTTTCATCTGAAAGATTCTCTGGGAAGAGAGTGGCAGTGTGCGACAATTCAGCTTGATTTTTCAATGCCTGAAAGATTTGAACTTGAATATACAGACAAAGACAATTCAAGAAAACAGCCCATAATGATTCACAGGACAGTTTACGGAAGTCTTGAAAGATTTATAGGAATTTTGCTTGAGCATTACAAGGGAAGACTTCCAACATGGCTTGCTCCTGTGCAGGTTAGAGTTCTGAGTTTTACAGACAGAAACGAGCCTTTTGTCCAGAAAATTTTTAGAGATTTAACTGATGAAATGCCTTTGCTAAGGATAGATACTGATGTCAGACAGATAACTGTCCCTTCAAAAGTCAAAGATGCTGAATTAATGAAAATTCCTTACATAATTGTGGTTGGGGATGAAGAGGAGAAAAAGAGAACTCTTGCAGTCAGAATAAGAGGCAGCAAGGAGATAAAAAAATTTTCTTTTAAAGAATTTGTTGAGAAATTGAGAGAAGAAATTGAAGAGAGGATTTAATCTGTATTTCTCAGCCCCTCTTCAACTGCAAGTTTTTCAAGCCTCTCAAAAATATCTTCTTTTTTTTCGCTTCTGCTTTGCCTATAGAGGGTGGTGTTTCCATATATATCTAAAACTTCATATGGAAGATTATTTTCAGGATTTTTATAACGCCCCAATGCTGATTCCCAATTCAAATAAATTAGTTGGACAATAGTGTTTTTGAGATAAGGGCTTCTAAAATATTTCTCCTTCCCATCCTTAATTTTCTGAATTCTTGGCCTTAATTCTTTTAGTTCATCCCTAAAGTCTCTGTTTTTAGGCCGGATATCAAAAATAAACCATTGGTCTTTTTTAGTAGCGGATATTTCTGTTATAATTCCTCTAATTTTTATTCCAGTTATCTTCTTTTTTTCAGGCTTGTGAAGAACCATCCTCTAAATTACTCTTTGGAATTTATATTAATTTATATACTAAAATCTTATAAACCCCTGAATATGTTTTTCCTCATGAACTTTCAGTTTTATTTTGAGAAATTAATTGAATCAAAAGATTTCAAGAAATTTATGAAAGAGAACAAGAATGCTTTCCTTTGCTCTGGTTTTTTTGCTATAGACAGGGAAAAGTCAGATAACCAGCAGCATTTTGACTTTTATGCTCCGGATTTGAATAAAATATTCAGTTTTCAGCTGGAGAAGGAAATTAAGAAAGTTGTT
This sequence comes from Candidatus Woesearchaeota archaeon, assembly GCA_964473005.1. Taxonomy (GTDB): domain Archaea; phylum Nanobdellota; class Nanobdellia; order Pacearchaeales; family GW2011-AR1; genus JAFCEV01. Next base: position 2,571 of record CAYYME010000025.1, read on the forward strand.
TTGGAGAGGTTTGATGAAAGAGTTCCTGGGAAGGTTTCTTCTGACTTTGATTTTGACTTTGAGGAAATTGAGCAGATGATTCTGGAAAGAATGAAAAAGGAAGGCATTAAAAATAAACTGCAGAAGATTCTTTTATCTCTGCAGAAAATCAACGGGGGGGATTTTATCACAGGAACTGTTTTTATCTCTGGTTTGGGAATGCTGAAACTGAATATAGATCCTGTTCAAAAAAAAATTCTGGATTTTGAGAAGAAATCTTTCTTTGATTTCCTGAAAATTGTTAAGAAGTAAAGGAATTACATTCACCCCATCCCGCCCGCCCCTAAGAAAATTAGTTATTGCATAAATTCTAATACTATTAATTGTCCAGAATTATTATTTTGTATTTATTAACTATAAGATTTTTTATTTTAATAACTACCCTCTAATTTTAATTAATTCTTCTGTTACACTACCTTTTTACTTCTCCACTTCCACTTCTATATTCAGATTTCTTCTTGAAAATCTGCTTGCACTTTTGTCTTTTTTTGTCATTTTTTTATTAAAAACCCTTATTATCCTGAAATTTTTTCTTAAGATATTTAGTATCTCCTCTTTAGTGTAAAGCTTGTAGTATTTTTTTACATAAAATTCTTTTCCTTTCTCTTGGAAACCCCACTGCAAATAAATTTCCTTTCCTTTATCTCTGAATTTTGGCTGTTCTTTGTCCCAAATACTAATGAGAGCCCGTGCCCTGGGTTTTAGAACCCGTGCCAGTTCCATCAGGCTCTTTTCTCTGTTTTCTTTTGAAGATATGCAGTGTAATGCAGAAATATAAAGAGCATAATCAAAAAAATTGTCTGGAAATCTGATTTCCCATGCATTTGATTTCAGAACTTTTTTGTAATGTTTCTGTCTTGCTATTTCAACCATTTTTCTGCTGAAATCAATCCCATAGAACTCCAGCCCATCCCTTTCAATAAAATTTCTTCCGTTGCCACATCCCAAATCCAATACTCTTCCTCTTTTATTTTTTAGAAATTCTTTTACCTCATTTATTGGATTATCCCTGTATTCTTTCCATTTTTCTGCTATTTTATCCCAGACTTGATTTTGATTCATAAAAGAATAAAGAGATTGGGATTAAAAAGTATATGGTTTTATACTAAAAATTACTATGAAAATTAGCTTAATTCTTTGACTTCAAGCATTAATTCTTCTTGCCAATCTTTAAAAGAAATTGGCTCAAGTTCTCTTTCACTTCTAACATTTAAACGCGGTCCTGGACCTTTTCCATCCCACTCTCTTTTTTTCATAATATATTCTTCTTTAGCAAATCTTAGATTGATAAAGTAGTTCATATAATCTCTAAGTAAATTCAGTTCTTCTTCTGGTTTCATAAGATATTTGTCTAATTGGTTATTTATAAAAATTGTTATATTAATCCCTAAACAAATATGTAATTGTTCAATCTTCAATACGCCCCCACCGAGATTCGAACTCGGGTCACAGCCTATCTTCGCAGTTTTTTCTGAGGCAAAGATTCTCCCTTAAATTGGGATTTCTTTGACTCATTCGTCTTCTGACGAATCCGATTGAAAGGGCTGCATTCTTGGCCTCTGAACTATGGGGGCGTAATAGAAAAAGAAGAAATTAGTTTTTAAATTATTCTACTTGTTTTTCTTGGGTATTATAATCCAGGCTATCAAATATGCAAAAATTCCAATCCCCCAAAATAAAACTAAAATAGCCCAAATTAACCTGATAAGTGTAGGGTCTGTATCAAAGTATTCTGCAATACCTCCGCATACTCCTGCAATCATTCTTTCCTTCCTGCTTCTGTACAATCTTTTTTTAACCATTTTATTTTTAATGAGCCTACACGGATTTTTGTCTGCATTCACTGCAAATGAGACTCTCCCTTATAATTGGGATTTCTCATAATGAGCCTACACGGATTTGAACCGTGGACCCCCGCCTTCCTTAGATTTTTCTATGGAATTTACAATCCTTGTAAGACACCTAACGGTTTCTTTAATTCGCAACTTCTCTCGTTGTGAATTAGTACAATTTCTCTCGTGAAATTGCTCACAATCAACTTCCCTTAAATTTGCCTCAAGGGTGTTGGATTGCAATCATATAAGAGCGGTGCTCTAACCTGGCTGAGCTATAGGCTCATTTTTATTTTAATAATCAAACAAATTAATTATTTAAAACTTTAGTTCAGTGTAAATTCGATACAAAAATATCCTGAAAATTCTCTATTAAAGGGGTAAAAATGAATCAGTTATTAATCTTTTTTTACCCATAATTTTATCGTCGCTATTTCTTAATAAAGATTTTTTACCTTACACCTCTCTAAAGTAAGTAAAAATTTTTCCTATCTTTCTGCAGAAGACAAAAAGGTTTATAATATATGGGATATATAATATACTATGAAAAAGAGTGTGGTGGTAACTATCTTCATTATATTAATTTTATTTTTCATAAATTTTGTTTTGGCAGAATCTATCTCAGAAGATTTGCATCTCAATATTCAGACGACAAATGCAACAGGAGGAATTGAGACAGGGACATTTGATTTTATTTTTAATATTTCCAATTCCTCTAACTGCAGCGAACTTAGTAATGTTATTTACTCCAACTCCTCAACTCTTACAACAGATATAAGGGGTATAATTTCCCATTATCTTCCCAATGTTACACTTGATTATGATGTGCAGTATTATTTGTGTTATTACAGGGATGGAGTGCTGCAGGATTCTTCCAAGATTGCCAGAACTCCTTACACTTTCAGGGCAAGAAATATCACTTTGAGCGGGGTGGAAATTGACCAGAATTTAGACATGGGAGCATATAACATAACCACCACAGACACAGGTTTCTTTGGATGGCTCGGTAGTTTAGCAAGCAGGGTGACAAAATTATTTGTTGTGGATATTGATTATAGCGGACAGATAAATGGTACCGGGAATATAACAACACTGGGTAATATCACCGCAGAGTATATTGGGATTGGGGTGTCTACACCTTCACAAAGATTAGATGTTATAGGTGGAATCCAGTTTGGAGATACTTCTGATGCAGAGGCAGGTGTGATAAGATGGACAGGCACAGAGTTTCAGGCATATAATGGAACAGACTGGAATGCTTTTGGAATCTATGGTGGGGGAAGTTTATGGAGTCTGGCTGGAAGTGATATTTATTATAGTTTAGGGAAGGTAGGCATTGGAATTGCAGCCCCTCAAAATGAATTAAATGTGGTTGGGGAGGCTAACATTACAGGCAACCTGACTGTTGGAGGGAATATTACTTTTGAAGGGGCATTAACTGCGGGAAATATTTCAGGTTCAGGTGCTGTTCTTAATGAGCAGACATCTTCAATAAATCCAACACTTGTTCCGAGCAAAGGTGCAGACACTTATGGTTTGGGCTATGGCTCTGAGAGTCTGCATTTAATAGCAGGTTCTGTTGATATGCTGGAAATTACTTCTTCACTAATTACAGGAAAAGGAAATATTACAGCTTCTGGGTATAACATTACAGCAGATTATATTGGTGTAGGTACTACAACCCCTTCCCAAAGATTACATGTTGAAGGAAATGCAAATGTGACTGGTTCTGTTATTATGAAATTGATGAATATTACAGTATTACAAAATGGAGATGTTAATGTATGGTAGAATGGGTAAGAAAAAATATGCAAGGGCGGTAATTGAAATTATACTGAATAAATTTAAAGAGTGTGAAAATCGTATAAAATCAGATTAAAATGAGCATTATGAAAACAACTTTTAATGAAGATTGTTTTGAATTTGAAAGAATATAAAAAATTAGAAATGTTATAAATAAAAAATCACAGAAGAATTTATAAACAATTAAAAATAATATTAATTATGAAAAAAGAGGGAAGAGTAGGCAATATAATCCTTTTATCTTTTGTCTTATT
>CAYYME010000026.1:0-6249 GCA_964473005.1 Candidatus Woesearchaeota archaeon
TTTAAAAAATCTGAAAAGAAAAAATTTGCTGAACAGTTGTTAAAAGAGCAAAGAGCAATAAAAACTGTTTTAGAAAAAAAAGGAAAAATTAAAGGAAGATTAAGAAAAATATCTACGACTTACCTTGCAGGAGAAAATACTAAAGAAGTTTTGTACAGGGAAAATAACTGCATTTTCAGGTTTAATATTGATGCAACTTATTTTTCTCCTCGTCTTAGCAATGAGAGAAAGGAGATTGCTTCTGCTATAAAAAAAGGAGATGAAGTTCTGGTTATGTTTGCAGGTGTTGCGCCTTTTCCTGTTGTTATTGCAAAAAATTCAAAGGCAGGGGTGGTTGTCTCAAATGAAATAAACAGGGAAGCAAACAAATATGCTGAACTTAATATTGAACTGAATAAAGTTAAGGATAAAGTTGTTTTGCTGCCCGGAGATATAAAGAGAGTAGCTGAAAAGGTTAGTAAAGGAATGGCTCCACCATCCAATCTCCCCGTCCACCCACCCCAAGTTGTTAATTCTAAAAAAATTACTAAAAGTGAGATTTCACCAAGCAAATTATCCAATATATATAAATTTCCCAGAAAATATGGTATCATAGTCATGCCCCGCCCTCAGCTGAAAGAAACTTTTCTGAAGCAGGCATTTAAATTGAGCAAAAAAGGAACAAGAATTTATTATTATGATTTTTGCAGGACTAATGAAGTTGATTTGATTGTTGAGAAAATTAAAAAAGAGGCTAAGAAGTTCAAAAAGAAAATTAAGATATTAAAAGTGAAGACAGCAGGAGAAATTGCCCCTTACAAAATTCGTGTTAGAATAGACTTTAGGATTTTGTAAGTACTATACTCTGTATGAATGGTTTTTATAAAATTAGGGTGAGAGTTGATTTTGAGGTTTTAAGATAATTTTGAACTCTTCCCCATATCTTTCTTTAAATAATTTATAATTTTCTTCAGAATTATCCTGTTTTAATCTGTTTAAATTTGATTCTAAAGAATAACCTTTAAATTTATTTTTTATTAAATCATTTAGAGTAGTATATCCCAAGTTCTTATAAAGTGGCCTATAAGGATTTATACTTTCTCCAGAAACTCTTATAATTTGGGCAAGAGGAATGTCTTCTCTTCCCTTATAATCTCCTTCATAGAGATAAACTTCATTACATCGTTTATAATTAAGTGCATACTTTTTATTTTCATATTGAAATTCAAGTGCAAAATGCAATCTATTAAAAGGAAATTCCTGGGTGGGTAGGTGCTCTTCAATAACAAAAAAATATGGGGTGTTTTTTGAAAACAGTATTGCAGCAGAAGCCAAAGTTAAGTCCAGGCACGGGTTTATATAACAGGTCGTTCTGTTCTGAATTATTTCATTAGCAGAACGTTTTGCAAAGAATTTATCAATTTCTTCATTTGTCCAGTAAACTCTTTTTACTCTTTCATTTACTTCAGAAATTATCTCTTTTCCCAAATTTATTCCTTTTCTTTTCTTTGAAAATATAAATCTCATTAAAAAGGAGAATTTTTTCAGTTTAAAAGCATTATTATAATCTTCTTTCTTCCTTGATTGCAGTCGGAGCTTCGCCCCCGTGCCAGGTGAATCTCGGGCGAATTCTCATTGGATAAATTCTCTCTGAATTGTCATCGAGAATTATTGCAGAACCCTTCAGTGCAGGCAAATCATCCATATATTTCTTTATGCTTTCAAGAAGATAACTCTGCATAATATAATTCAGAGCCTGGAGATCGGGCTGGGAGGTAACTCTGTGAGCAATTACAATGTCTGACTGAGTCATAACATCCCTGTGAATCTGTCCTGGTTGCTGGGTTGCAAGAACAACAGAAATTCCCGGCTGCCTTCCTTCTCTTAAAAGCTGGATGAGCGCATCAGTAGCAACGGTTTTTTCATTGAGGGGGAGAAATTCATGCGCTTCATCAATGAATATCCATACCAAAGGATTTTCTTTCTCTTCCATCTCACTCATATAATCAATCCCTTTTGAAATTGATTCTGTTTCTTCTTTTTTTCTTGCATCCATTCTCTGGTTGAATATTTTTCTTGACACAAGACTTATAACCAATGCCCTGACATTGAAAGTCCCAATGGAATTGTAAACGCTCAAATCAAGAACAGAAGTTGTTCCTGCACTGACTAAATCTTTAACCTGCGTTGGTTCTTCATCTTCTTTTGCAAAAATTCCCCATGTATTTGCAGCTTCAAACAAGGCAATTGCGGCATTTTTAATTTCGTCTGAGCTTTTTTCATCCTCCTCTATACTGGAAATTATTTTTCCTATGTCAAATTCTTCTTCTTTCAGTTTGGTTATTGTTCTTTCAATTAAAACAGATACTGGATTTATCATGTCAAGTCCGAATGTAATCACCCAGTCTTCGGGAGTCAGTTCTTTAACGTCCAGCGCAAATTTTTCATCGGCAGGAATATCTTTTTCAAGATATCTTTCATAATGCCCTGAAGGAACGAAAATTTTTACAGGCAAGTTTTTTGATTCTAATTTCCATTCCTGCAGCAGTTCTTTATCTTTTTCATTTTTGTATTTCATAGTCCAAAAAATTCCCATAGTATCAAAAACTAAAGAGGCAATGTTTTTGCTTACTTCTTTTGGAAGATTTGAAAGTTCTTCTGCTATAACTCCCAGAGTGTAGGATTTTCCAGCCCCCCTTTTTCCTGCGACGAGAATTACATGACTTCTTGCTATATCCATAAGAATTCTGTTGCTAAGGGAAGTGTATTGCCCCATTTTTACATAGCCTTTTCCGATGAAAACCAGCCCCCTCTCCCCAAATGCTTTTTTGTCGCTGATATCCCTTCCTGTGATAATATTATAACCCATTGAAAACAACCCCTGTCATAATAAAAAATAGTCAACATTATTTTTAATTGTTTGTATATTGTAAATTTATTATGTAATTAATTTCACCAAAATCTTTTTAAAAGGACTTTACTATGGTTTGTGATGGTGGAAGGAGAAGCAGCAGAAACAAAGGAAGACATAAAAGGTTCAAAGAAGTCCCTTACAGAGAAAATACGGAAAAATCCGTGGGTTCTTTCGACTTTTGTTATGGGGCTTTTGATAATAATCCTATTAGTAACAAGTTCAGGAGGCATTACCGGAAAGGTGATTTCAGAGAATAAAGTTGGGGAATATCTCCTGAGTTATTATGAAAACATGGGTGCTGAAGGATTGACTGTGGATTCTGTTGAGAAAATAGGAGGCATTTATGAAGTTAATTTAAACTATCAGGGTGATGTTATTCCATTTTATGTAACTAAATCAGGTTATATTATGGGTAATGAACTTGTTTCGGTAATTCCCGCAGAGAACGCTGGAAAGGAAGAAAATGCTGAAGAGACTATACCAATATCAGAATGTGTTGCACCTTATGGGATTACTACAGAAACAATAATATTTTATCATTCTGATTCTTGTGGATGGTGTTCAAAGATGAAACCAGGTGTGGAAAATTTAGAAAAAGAAGGTTATAAATTCTATTGGGCTGAAGTAAGTGATTCAGAAGCTTCGAAAGTAATTAATAATTGTGTTAAGAATTATATAACTAGTGGGGGGGTTCCGCAATTTATCTGTGTAAAAACAGGAGAGATTCATATCGGAGCCTTTGCAGATGAAGAAAGCAATCTGGACCAATCAGCACTTAAAGAATGGGTTGATGCTTGCTTAGCCAGTTAAATTCAAAGAATGCTTAGTGCTGATAAATTTTAATTATTCAAATATTCAATTTCTTCTTCTGTTAATCTAAGTTCTTTTTGTATTTTGGGATTTGAAATTATAACTGCCCTTATCAGGGGAAATTCTTTCATTGCTCTTTTTTCTCCGACATGCACATATCTTGCATATTTTTGTGCAATTGATTTTTTCTTTGCTGTTCTTTGATTATTCATCCAGATTTTCAGAATTCTTGTGGGTTTTTTGTAACTGGTAAACCCAGTATCTTTGTTTTCTCTTTTTGAAGAAGAAATTCCGTAGCTTAAAAGAATGTTCTCATAAAGAAGAAATCTCCAGTACTGTTGCTTGTAAATTCTGCCTTTGAATACATCCACTTTGCTCAGCAAATCATATGCTTTTGTAAGCGCTTCTCCCTGATATTCTGCCGGAATGTTTTCTTCAACCCAGAGAATTATCTCGTCGAGGGACATATTTACAGAATCAAAAATTTTCAGCACATCGCTGGTTGGCTTTCCCTTGAATATTAATCTCAAAGCGCTGAAAATATCAACCTCCTTGTTTCTTTCATCCATAAAAATCGAGGGCTCTTTCATGCTTGCTATTGTCTGCAAATCATTTACCGCAGCACGCAAATCTCCTTTTGCTCTTATGGAAAGATTTGTCAGAATATTATTATCCACAAATTTTTTCTCTTTTCTCAGGATAAAAATCAGTGTATCTTTTATTGTTTTGTAGTCTATTTCTTTCAGCTGAATTATTTCTGATTTTCTTCTAAGCGGAGTGAATTGCTTGTCCCAGATGTTATTTGCAGTTATTATTACCGGATGGGAAGTTTCTTCCAGAATGGAAAGAAGTTCTGTCAGTCCGCCCCTGTCAACCCCTGAAATTCCGTCAACTTCGTCTATAAGAATTATTTTCCCTTTTTTATCCAGAGATTTCTGCTCTGCTGCAGGCCTGAGAATTTCCTTTAATTTATCCTTGTTTCTCAAATCAGAAGCATTTAATTCAAATAATTCAGAGGCTGTTTCATTTGCTGTCACATGTGCAAGAGCAGTCTTTCCTGTTCCGGGAGGGCCGTGCAGGATTATTGAATTTTTTTCCCTGTTTTTGTTTCTTATAAACTCCCTTATTTTTTCAACTGCTAAACTTTGTCCTCTAACATCTCCAAAGAATTTTGGCCTATATTTTTCAGTCCATTGCATTTTTTATTTGAATAAATCCATTAAAATTTAAAGATAATTGAATTGCATCTTTTCCCCTTGCTCTTCCAAAGAGATGATGCTTTTTTGCATAAAGTACATATTCTAATGAGTTATTTTCAGGAGGTTTTTTCCCAACATATTCACATTTCCTCATGTTTTTCCCATCATAAAGGTATTTGAAACTAATTCCCCAACAGCATACCTCTTTATCCCAAAAATTTACTTTGAAATCACATTTATCACAATCTTTTGTTTTACCTTTTGACTCCCCATCCCATCTACAATATGCTCTGCGTTTTATTGATGGCATTTTTATCCCTTGCCCAAGCCAGCAAGAACAAAACTCGCCAAAAGAGCCTGAAGTTGTATGAAAGGGTCTGAGCCTTCAGTCATCCTGAATTCTGCCTCGCCTGTTTTTTCTGTCAGCTTGACTTTTATTTCAGGCTCTACAGGAAGATTCCAGATTTCTTTTTGTATTGCTTTGACTACATCCTGCCCAGAGATGCTCTCCCTCAGCATAATATCAAATAATTTTTCCCTTGCTTTCTGGAAATCCCCTGAAACCGCATAATCCAGAACTATCTTGATATCTTTTGGCTTTGCCTCTGAAATTATTGTGGAAACTAGTTCCGCATTTATTGAAGGCGAAACAGCTGAAGTTGATTGAAGAAGATTAATACAGCGTCTGCAATCCCCTTCGCTCCCTTCATATATCATCTCTATTGCTTCAGGAGTTATTGTCAGGTTTTCTTTCTGGGTAATTTTCATTATCACTTTTTCTATATCTTTTTTTTCCAGAAGCTTGAATCTAAACAATGCGCATCTCGACTGAATAGGGTCTATGATTTTGCTTGAGTAATTGCAGGAGAGAATAAATCTGCAGGTTGCTGAATAATTCTCCATGGTTCTTCTTAATGCCTGCTGTGCTTCGGGTGTCAGGGCATCAGCTTCATCCAGAAATATTATCTTGAAGGAAACATTCCCGAGAGATTTTGTCCTTGCAAAAGTTTTTACTTTCTCCCTTACCACATTTATTCCACGCTCATCAGAGGCATTTAACTCCAGATAGTTTTCTTTCCAGTTATTTTTGAAAAATTCTTTCACGATTATCAAAGCCAGTGTTGATTTTCCTGTTCCTGCAGGCCCTGCAAACAGCAAATGAGGGATGTTCAGGGAATTGACAAGAGATTCCACTCTCTTGATGATGTCATCCTGTCCGACAACTTCAGAGAAGACAGCAGGCCTGTATTTTTCAGTCCAGATTTCAGATGCCATGATTGAAAAAACAAGGATTGGTTAATAAAGGTTATTGTGATTTAGAAGATGTTTTTGAAAATGTTAGAAATG
>CAYYME010000027.1:0-4377 GCA_964473005.1 Candidatus Woesearchaeota archaeon
ACAGAATTATTTTGGTTATTCAAAATGTAACGAAAATATTCAAAAATACTCAGACTTATGCAACTTATTAAGATGAAATAAAATACTCCCTTAAATCCCTTAGCCACTTCTTATTCCTGTTTTGCATATCTTTTGTTATCTTTTCCAAGACCTTCAAACCATTCTTTTATTGCAGGAATTTCGCATGCTTTATTCATCGCTTCGGCCTCTCTCCAATTTTGCCACTTATTTCTTATATTCGAAATAATTTCTTTAACAAAATTCTTTATTTTTTCAAATCTATCTGTGTTTTCATTTATGCTTTGGCGATCACTAGTAGCTATATCCTCTTCATCATCTTCGTCTAAAAATTCAGCAGTTATTTCTCCGATAATATATTTTGATACAATTCCACTGTTATCTATATTCTTTAAAATATCATCATGTATTGATTTTCCCCTTGAATGCAAAATAATGGTGTTTTCTCCTTCTGGCAAATCATTTCTTTCGCCAACAGTTCCTATCCACCCCTCAACTAAGAACTTTTTTCCATCGTCCAACACAATTTCTCCTTCAAGTTCTTCTTTTTGTTCTATATTTTTACACTGTTTAAAACACTCTTTACCATAATCTCCAAAATACCATAAATATTGAATTTTATTGAAATAATCCCTATCTTTAATGGAAATTTCCTTGTCATTAACAAATACTTTAAAATTGTACTTTTTTCCCAATACACTAAATTTTCTAGCCAAACGCTTCCTAAGAAAATTTTGAGTGTTTGATAATAAACCTCTCTTAAGGTTAGTTAAAATTAGTTTAGTTCCTTTTTGAATTTCTATTTTATCTTCACTAATTGCGGGCAAAGGAATTTCTTTATTTTTTTTGCTATCTTCATCTTTTAAACCGTTTTTTATTTTATCTAAATCCATAACAAACCCATTTTTTTCTATAATTTTTCCACCAGATTTATCAAGTTTTACAGAATGCAATTCTATATGCTTAGCTATTGAAAAAAGAGATAATTTGCCTATGCCTTTTCTTCCCATAACAGGCCTATCCCATATAGGAGATTTTTTCTCTCCTTTTTCCCTTCTATGATACCCTATATTGAGATACTTTCTATTACACTCTTCTTCATTCATTCCACTTCCATCATCTTGAATGGTAATCTTACCATTTTCAACATCGATATTAATTTTTACCTCTTTAGCATCAGCATCATAAGAATTAGCTATTGTTTCCGCAATAACTGCTGGGACACTACTATACAAATTTTCACCCAGATGTTCCATCACATTCATACTTATAGTAAATTGGTAATTACTCATTTTAAATAATACTTTTTATATTATAAAAATCTTTAGAACTATCTGTAAATAGAAACTTTCATTCATCCCCGTTTTGAACCTTAACCAAATCAGTAACCTTATCTCCTTGGGCAAGTTTTACTATTCTGACACCCTGAGCAGAACGCCCCATTATTCTTATATTTTTCAGAGATGTTCGAATAACAATTCCCTTTGCAGTTGTAAAGATTATGCTGTCTGTATTGTTTACTGATATTGCAGCCACAACATCCCCTGTTTTTGCAGAAGTCTTTACATTAATAACTCCTTTTCCTCCTCTTGCTGTTTTTCTATAATCTTTAACAGCTGTTCTTTTACCATAACCATTTTCAGTAATTGTAAGTATTGCTTCTGTATCTAATATTTCCAGGCTTACTACTTTATCATCTTTAGCCATTCTTATTCCTGTAACACCATAACTTGCTCTTCCCATCTCCCTTACAGAATCAGCATCAAATCTAATTGCCTTTCCTTTTTGAGTAGCCAAGGAAACTTCCTGCCCTTTCTTTATCACTTCAACTCCAATCAGGATATCTGAATTGTCTGCAGGAAGATTAATTGCTTTAACCCCTGAAGCTCTTGGCTTTGAAAAATTGCTCAATGAAATCTTTTTTATCATCCCTTTTTGTGTAGCCATGAACAGATTATCCTCAAAATTTTTCACAGAAATAACATTTGTAATTCTCTCATCTTTCAGATTTAGCAGATTAATCAGTGCTTTTCCCTTGCTGTATTTTTCTGCGCTTGGAATGTCATATGCCTTTAACCACAGCACTCTTCCTCTTGTTGTAAAGAACATAAGATAGTCATGAGTTGAACAGGTGATTAACTGCTTTACAAAATCTCCTGTTGCAAGATTGCTTCCAATATGTCCTTTGCCTCCTCTCTTCTGCTCTTTATAAGCTTTCACTTCCATTCTCTTGCAATATCCCTTGTCAGTAATTGTCACAACAACTTCTGCCTCCTGAACCAAATCCTTTTCAGAAATTTCAGACAGCCTCTTGAGAACATTTGTCTTTCTTGCATCTCCGTATTTGTTTTTTAATTCATTAACCTCTTTTCCTATTATTTTCAGAACTTCATTTATATCTCCTAAAATTCTTTCATATTCTGCAATTCTGTTCTTCAGCTCTTCTGCTTCTTTCTTTAGTTTATCTACTTCAAGAGAAGTTAACTGCTGTAATTTTGTATCAAGAACAGCCTGAGCCTGCTTTCTTGTTAATTTGAATTTGCTGATAAGATTTTCCAGAGCCTCTGTAGTATGTCTGGATTTTTTAATCAGAGTTACAACAGCATCAATATCTTTTAGTGCAATAAGCAAACCTTCAACAATCTCCTGTCTCTCTTTTGCTTTTTTTAATTCATATTTTGTCCGATTAGTAACCATTAATTTTCTGTATCTGACATATTCTTCAACAACGTCTTTCAGATTCAGGATTTTTGGCTGTCCTTTCACAAGTGCAAGGAAATTCACATTAAAAGAATCCTGAAGCCGTGTATATTTGTAAAGAGAATTAATCACAAATTTGGAATCAACTCCTTTTCTTAATTCAAGAACAATTCTTATTTTTCCTTTTGAGGATTCATCTCTCAAATCAGAAACATCCCTTATTTTCTTGCTCTGAACCAAGTCAGCTATCTGCTGAACCAGTGTGGATTTGTTCAGCATGTATGGAATTTCTGTAATTACAACCAGTTCCTTGTTCTTCCATTCTTCTGTAGTCACTTTTCCTCTTACTATTAATTTTCCTCTTCCTGTTTTATAGAGTTCAGTCATATCTCCCTGAACACTTCCTCCTGTTGGAAAATCAGGCCCAGTAACAATTTCACTAAGCTGTTCAATAGTTATATTCGGCTTTTTAATATAAGCATTAATAGCTTCACAAACTTCTGTAAGATTATGTGGAGGAATATTTGTAGCCATTCCAACTGCAATACCTGTTGCACCATTTAACATTAATAAAGGAAGTTTTCCAGGAAGTAATTCTGGCTCTTTCAGGGAATTATCATAATTAGGAATAAACTTCACAGTTTCTTTTTCAATATCCTGAAGAAGTTCTGATGAAATAGGCATCAACCGGCACTCTGTATACCTCTGAGCAGCCGGAGGATCTCCGTCAATTGAACCCCAATTTCCCTGGCCAAAAATTAAAGGATATCGCAAAGAAAAATCCTGCGCCATCCTTGCTAAAGCATCATAAATAGCCATGTCTCCATGTGGATGGTATTTTCCCATACAATCCCCCACAACCCTTGCTGATTTTTTGGTTGCAGTGTTTGGCTTTAAGCCCATCTGATTCATTGCATAGAGAATTCTTCTCTGAACAGGCTTTAGTCCGTCTTCAACAGCAGGAATTGCACGACTAACAATAACACTCATAGCATAATCCAGATATGCTTTTTTCATCTCTCCAGATACTTCTGTATGAATTATTCCTTTTTCATTGTCTTCTTTGATTTCTTCTGGTGTCATTTTTTATTTTCTTATCTCAATCAAATTTAATTCTTTTTGATATTTCTTAAAACAATCTTTGCAAAGCCAATCTCCATTTTTATTGGTAAATGCCTCATTTTCACTACCTTGTTTGTTTGAAATATGTTTTCCACAGAAATCACAATGATCATGAGTCCAGTCTTTTTTAGATAATTTCCATTTTGTTAATCTGAATTTTTTATCCTTAATAGCATCTTTGCAATATTGTATCCTGGATTTTTCTTCCTCTTCCGGAGTTCGGTTTTCAAGTTTTTTTAGTATCTCAGCAATTTGTTCTTTTGTTAATTCTTTTCCTTTTGGGAAATTTGTATGATTTCTATTTTTCATTTCAACTTACCTCCTCCCCTTTCTCATCTAAATATTTCATAAATTCATCTTCTGTCAATTCTTTCTCATCAATATTTGTTCCAATCCATCCGCATTTTTTGCATTCCCACTCTCTTGCTTTTTTTCCTTCTTCTCCTGTCAGAACAACACCTACTTCATCGCTTTTACATTTAGGACATTCTCTAACTTTGAAAGTCTTGCTAGCTTTTTTTTCAGATGTGATTCCTT
>CAYYME010000028.1:0-4349 GCA_964473005.1 Candidatus Woesearchaeota archaeon
TTTTTAAGAATTATCGTGATTTATTCACACCAATCCTTGGGCAGTATTTTTTTATCGGGCACTTTGAGCACCATGGAGAAACAGGCTGGCAGATTGTCTGCCCAAACTGGACAAAGATTGCATTAAATTCTCTCCAGTGTTTTTTTGGAAGGGCTTTTTCAAGCTCTTTTTCTGTCTGTTCCGGTGTTTTTGTTTTTACCCACCCTAATCTGTTGGGAATTCTGTGGCAATGAGTGTCAATCGGGAGAGCCTCTTTTCCATATGCAAATGCAAGAACAATGTTGGCTGTTTTTGGACCAATTCCCTTTATTGAAAGCAATTCTTCTCTTTTATCAGGGACTTTTGAATTGAATCTTTGAATTAGTTCATTTGAAACAGACTGGAGAACCTGTGCTTTCTTTTTATAATGCCCTGAGGAGAAAATTAATTTTTCCAGTTTTTTTATTGGAAGAGAGAGAATTTCTTTTGGTGTGCTTGCAACTGCGAACAAATTATTTGATGCCTTTCCAGTGTTTTTGTCCTGTGTCCTTAAAGAAAGCAGGCAGGATATTAAAATTTTGAATGCATCCGGCTTTTTTCTCATTCTGTTGAGAGTTGTCTTTTCATTTGAAGAATAGGCTTTTGAAAGAATTTTTATGATTGAGGGAATATTTTTTGTATAATTATTCATTTTAACTTTTTCTTAATTTTAACTAATGTCTCTTTAACAGATTTGTCTTTTGTTTCAATTGGAGTGCCATATTCAAAAGAAGTTGATTTCTTATAAACTGCTTTTGCAGCATCTTCTCCATGAGTTTTCCCCCTTTCATCATCCCTGCTTATGCAAGTTTCAATAGGGGCTTTTAATGTGAATACATAATGGGGGTAATTTAATCTTGAGATTAAATCTTCAATACAAGATTTCCAATAGAAATTTCCATCAAAAATTACTGGTTTGTTGTGATTTAATAATTTCTTCGCTCTTTTAGAGACAATCTCATTTACTTTAAAAAAACTCTTTTGAGAAATATATCCCTCTTCCTTATCTTTTGTTAAATCAAATTCATCAAGAATTCTATCTACTGCAATATATTCTGCATTTAATTCTTTAGCTAATTCTCTAGAAATTGTGGATTTTCCACATCCTAGAGGGCCTCGTATAATTAAGTAATATACTTGATTATTTATCTTATTCATTTTACAATTTTTCCAAATGCTTTTCCCTTTATTCCGGCAGAATTCGCTTCATCTGTGTCAATATGCAGGGATAACTTATAATTTTTAGATGCTCTTACAATAATATTATGAAAAGTTACCCCCTTTTGCCCGTCTATTTTAATTGATATTTTCTGATTATTTTTTAGATTTAATTCTTTTGCCTGTTTTTCAGAACAATGCAAATGCCTCTGAGCTATTATTACAGGAATTTTTATTGTTTTGGAGTTTAAAGGATTTTTAACTGAAATTTTTGTTGCGCCATTTAAATCCCCTGAGATTCTTACATGCGGAAGAGGATTTAATTTTAATCTGTAAGCATCAGTCAGAGAAATTTCAGATTGAGATTTTTCCCTTAATGGGCCCAAAATTCTTACATCCTTTATTTTATTTTTTCCATTTATAAGAACAGCTGTTTTTTCTGATGCAAATTCTCCTGGCTGGGATAACCTCTTTGCTGGAATTAAATTCTTTCCTTTTCCATATAATTTAATGAAATCTGCCTGTGATAAATGCACGTGTCTTGCTGAAGTTTCTACTGGTATCTTTCTTTTCATTTTAAAATACAAACAAGATAAAGTCTTTAATAAATTATTAAAAATAAATAAAAATTAAAGTGCAGTTATTTCTTTTTATAAGAATAATTTCTCATAAGCTTGCCTACACCTATAACTAGTACAGCCAATGCAACAACCCAGTTAAACCAGTCTCCTGCAAAAGTTCCCGGTATCAATAGTTGCAGCACAAGCAATACTCCAAGCAGAGTAACAAGCCATGCTGTTAATTTAGCCATTTTTGCCTCCTCTTTTTTATATATAATATATTTTTACGGACTTTATAAATACTTTGATTTGAAAACGCCCCGACTGAGATTCGAACTCAGGTCACCGCCGTGCTTTCTCGCTTTGTTCGAAAGACATCTCGCTATGCGGGCTGAGAGGGCGGCATTCTTGGCCTCTGAACTATCGGGGCTGTTATCTACTTAATCCCGATAAGAATTTATAAACTTTGTTTTTACTTTTTATTAAGCAAAAATATTATAATTTTTCTTTGATGCGTGATTAGATTTATATTAGTTATATGCTCCCAATATCAATAAGATGAGATAATAGGGTTAATTATTTTTGGTATAACAGATTAGATAATTTTTTACTTTTAAACACATGAATTTAAAAAATTATCTTATAGCGAGAAACTGAAACACAAAATCAGGAATATGGCGAGAGAATGAAGGAAGAAGCTTATTATTGCAAGTTTTTTAGGATTCACTGTTGTCAGTCCGGCGAGCATGGAAACTCCTATTTCATCAGGCAGAGGGGTTGCAATTAAAATTCCTGCAAAGACATAAAGCAGATAATGCTTGATTAAAATGTGCTTATTATGTTTGATTGTATTCTCAATTGCTTTGATTACCCTTGTTTTTTCGAGCTCTCTGAACTCATTCATGAACGAAAATTTTATTATCTTGAATATGGACATATCCCCAACCATTCCCCCAAAACCCCCGATAAGTGTTGCGAGAAAAAGATTTCCAGGTTGTGCTATTATAAAAAAACCAATAGCAAATGGTGCAGAGAACCCAAATGCCAGAAGAATTCCTGCAATAAAAAATCCAAGATAGTTTAGTTTATTTAAGCCTAATATTGCGTTGGAAATCAGGGGATGACGAAACAGGAGAAAAGCAAGGATTATCAGGATAATAAGAAGAATTAATTTAGGATACTTGAACGCGAAAAGCCTCTTTGCTTTATGGACTCCTTTAGGGGAGTGTTGCTTAATTTTTCTGTGTATATGTTTCCTAACTCTGAGTCTATGAGTCCAATCCATATTATTCCGCTAAGAAAACTCTGTCACTTGGCCGAACTTTCTCAGGAACTTTTATCCCAACATGGTCTCCTTTTTTTGCTTCTTTTACGCTTTTTTTCTCTATCTGCATACTTCCTATTTTTTCTGTAAAGTCAGTAGTATGCCCTTTTATATGCACCTTGTCCCCGACTTTTAGCTTGCCAGATAGCTTTATAGCAGCAACTCCGACATGACTGAAGTAACTGGAAACTTTTCCTATCTCTTTTTCTTTCATAGTTTTTTCAGGGAAGAGATATATTTAAATTTATTGATTAGTAAAATTTTAAAGGGGCGGATTCATGATGTTTAGTGTAGTTTTGCAAGCCCCATAGTCTAGTGGTCAAAGATACGGCCCTCTGAAGGCTGTGACCCAGGTTCGAATCCTGGTGGGGCTATTCTTTCCCGAAAGATTTTTATACTTTCCGGACTTTTCTTTGCTATGGTGATAGGAACTGCTCTATTTGTTGTTGCAGTGCTGATTGTTGCAATTTGGGTGGTAATTGAGGTAAAAAGATTTAGGCATAAAGTATTTGCAATTTTTCTTATAGCCCTGATTCTCTTTACTTATTTCAGTTTTACAACAGTGATTAAAAAGAATGATGTTGAATTGAACAGCGTTTCCGGACTGATACAGGGCTCTAAGCTCTATTTCTCATGGCTGGGTTCTATATTTATAAATCTAAAAACCATAACAACAGATGTAATTCATATGGATTGGGAATCTGTAAATAATACAGAAAATAGCGAGAAGTAATATTTATAAACTGATTTGCATTTGTGTAAATGTATAAGATGCCAAAAAAGAGGGTGAGAAGAAAAACAAGAAAGTCTGCTGTTAAACCTGTAATGGTTCGTTCCAGCAAGCAGAGAATCAATCTTGTTGCAAGGCGGCTGATTTTTTTTGTAATCCTGTTTGTTTTGTCTTTAGTTCTTAATGTCGCTATTTCCAATGAGATATGGAAAAATCTTTTTGCAATGCTTACACTGATATTTGGCTTTGTTTCACTTGCTTTCCTTATAGTTCTGTTAATTCTTTGGTTTATGAAAATTATAAGGAAATAAGAAGCCATATGCTCGTCGACGCAGTCACTTCGCATAAAGGAAATAAGTTTTTATATTTAGAATTCTGCATCTAAATAAAAAGATTGCCTCGGTGGCTTAATGGTATAGCACCACCATGGTAAGGTGGAGATTGTGGGTTCGAGTCCCACCCGAGGCTTTTTAATTCTGTAAAATAGGGATTCTAATTTCAATTCTCAGCTGAGGCTCCTGAAATTAGTATTTAACGCTTGGCGTGGGCGTAAAAAAAT
>CAYYME010000029.1:0-4234 GCA_964473005.1 Candidatus Woesearchaeota archaeon
GAATTAAAAAAGGCTCTTTCAGAAAAAGGGCTAAACGTAAATCACATTTATACTGGTTGCCTTACACCAATGTTAATAGAAGATGGATATCTGATTATTGGAGCAGGAAATATCAAAGCATTATATCTTCCAGCTAATTAAACCTTCATCCACAACCAGCTCTTCTCAGGCTTACTACCATATTTTGTTTTTACAAGAACAAAATTTCCCTTGAGTTTCTTTCCATTTAAATTAAATTCAATTTTATCAGAAGTTTTTTCAATTAATTCATATGTTCCTTTATCCCAAATCTCTACTTTTCCTGCACCATAGTTTCCTTCTGGAATTATTCCTTTAAATTTTGCATATGCAAGAGGATGGTCTTCAACTGCAATTGCTAATCTCTTTATTCCCTTTGTTCTTGGAGGCTCTTTTGGAACTGCCCAGGATTTTAAAACCCCATTCATCTCAAGACGCAAATCCCAGTGAAGATGCGATGCATAATGCTTGTGAATAACGAAAATTCTTCCTTTTGCCTTTCTGATTTTTGCCTCTGGCTCATTAGTTTTTTCAAAGACCCTTTTTTTCTTGTATTCTTTTAGACACATTTTTATTTGATTTTCTTATGATGAATAAATTTATTTTTTGATAATTCTTCAACATATCTTTTTTTAACATCTTCATTTTCTTCTATTCTGCAATTCCCCCATTCAGGCTGTTTCCAATCTTTTCCCCAATCCCAATTAATATAACAAAATGCTTTGATTATTGGATGAGCATAAATCCACTCAAAATAAGGTTTAAACCATTTATTCCAACTTTCCTTTCCCTTATCAACCCCTATTCTTGCAGGACTAGATTCTCCAACCATAACTGGTTTTTTATGTTTTTTAGCTAATTTTAAAAAATTCTCAACTGGTTTATATTTATTATCTTTAAAATGTTCAACTCCAAAGACATTTATTCCAAACCAATCTACATAATCATCTCCAGGATAATAAGGTTCAATTGGTGCAGTTCCTTTATATGGGCAAGCACACCAAACTGTTAGGATATTTTTTGCATTATTTTTTCTGATTAAATTAACAATATGTTTCCATGCCCTTACAAAATCTTCTGGAATATATTTTCCTTTTCTATCAAATTCATAACCTATTCGGAGATATGAAGTATTCTTTATTTTCTTAAAACTCTTAATTAAAAAAATAATCTCAGAATCATATTTTCCTTCTGCAATCTCTTTGCAAATTGAACCCTTGCTTTTTGATTTAAGATTTAATCCTATTTGGGGGTTTAAGAATTTAGAAATTTTAATCATCTCTGAAATTTTTTTTAGAAGTTTCTTCTTAATTTCATCTGTTCTAACATACATCATATAAATTAAAGGTTTGTAATTTCCTACAGCTTCCCAATACTTTTTAAATTGTTTTGGGCTTTGCCCTGCTCCATGGATTATCTTTTTTTGTCTGTATTTTTTTAGGGGCATTTTAAATTTTGTAAATTTTATCATGATGGTCAAAATCTTCAAATAAAATAAGATTATTAATTTTGTCAAATCTGAAAACCAGAATAAAATGCCCAATATGAACTCTCTTGAAATCCCTTAGGGTATATCTTAAATTTTTATAAGAGTCTATATTATATGAATTGATAATCTCCTCAATCTTCTTTATAACCTGTTCATATAACTGTTTATTTTTCTTAGATAATTTTTTTAGAATTTTCTTAAATTTTTCTGAATATTCAAATGAATAGGGCATTTTATCCCCCTATTTGTCTTCTTAAATCGTTAATGTCTTTGAAAGGAATATGCTTACCTTTACTAATCTTTATTAATTTTTTAAGATATTCAGGCCTTATTTCAGGCTCCAGAAAACTCTCTCCATAAATTTTCAGGATAAATTCCATCGCCTGATTTTTATTCTTCAGTCCGTGCTGAGCCTTGACTATTCCCAATATTTTATCTGCGTCCTCACCAAGATTGAATATATTCTGAGCCATTTTATTATATTTTATTATATTTTATTATATTTAAAGGTTTTGGTCTGTATTTTATTAGTGCATACTTAACAAAAGAAAGTGGGATATAAATAATTTTTTAAAAATTCTCTAATATCTTTTCAATTTTTATTTTATTTTTATCTACTATATCAATCAAACCATTCTCTAAAACAGATTGCAGGGCATATTTCTCATCTTCCTGATCTCTGGCTTCTATAAATCTTAAACAAAAAGATATAGCTCTCTCAACAATCCCAAATTTTATTGCGTCAATTAAATATTTCTTTTCTGATTCAGTTAATTCTCTTCTTTTATAATACCCTTTAAGCAAATGTTTAAAATTTTCATTGTTCCATTTAGTCCAGTTTTTTACAAAACACCATCCCCGACATGCCTGTCCAAGATCAAGAACCAGTTTCCCGAAATAAGCCCTGTCAAAATCTATTACTGCTGAGATTTTTTCATCTTTCCATAAAACATGTCTTTTTCCAAGGTCTTCATGAATTGTTCCAGAAGGTAGGTTTTCAGGAAAATCCAAAGAGGACAGGACAGAATTAATTTTTGATATAAACTTTCTCTTACTTTTAAAATCTGAATTCATTATGTGCTCTCTGTTTTTTTTGAAGAACTCCTTCATCTCATTCAAATCAAAAATATGTTCTCTTTTATTTTTAGTATTAAAATTTTCTGTTAGCGAATGAAATCTGCCAAGAGCCTGCCCGAATTCCTCGATTTGTTCCAATTTTGGATTTTCTCTATAAGTATCATCTATAAATTTTCTTATATATCCATTATGATTTCTTATTGAAATTATTCTTTTTCCTTTTCTATCTATTATTGGAAGTAAAACAGGAAAGAAATTTCTTCTTAGATGATACAAGAATTCTATTTCTGCAGAAATTTCATTAACACTTCTAAATCTTGGCTCTTTATCAGGACATAATCTGAGGAAATATTTACCAAAACTGGTTGTAATGATATAAGAAATATTTCCGCTTGTAGGTATAGATTCTATAGAAATTATTTTTTTAAAATTAAAATTCTTCAAAATTTTATTCAAATCTTGATGAGAAATAGTTTGCTTTGATAACATTTTAAAAAAAGACAGGACCATCTTTAGTCCATGCAGATTTTACAATTTTATGAGGATATTTTGAGATTATTTTTAAATCTTTTTTTATCTCTTCTTCCCTGTTTTCCATATCATTCAGATAAGCTTTGACTATCCCTTTCATATTTGCGGAATCTTTTCTTTTTCCTGTTCCATTCCATCCTGTCTCAGCTTCCCAAGAGAATTTTCCATACTCATACCATTTATTCATTCTATCAAACCAAAATATATTGTGCGATAGCAAATCAGGAGATATATAGAATATTTTATCATAATTTGAAATTGGCATACTAGCTCCCTTAGATAAAGGGGCATGAATATCTTCTATTAAATAAATTTTATCGCTGAATTTTTCAGGAAGTTCTTTTAAGCATAATTTATCTAATGGATGCCTGGTTTCCTTAAATTTATCTGCATCATAATGCTCGACATTTTTCCCTGCATTTTTAAAATAATCAAAAAGAGCTCTTCGAAATGTGCTTTTTCCAGAGATACCAACTCCTGTAATTAGTATCAGAGATTTATCAAGAGGTAAAATATCTTCTATTAATTTAGAATTTCTTATTCTTTCCTTTTCACGCATCTTCTCAGCCATAAAAAAAGGATTAGTCTACCTCTTTATAAAGATTATCATATTCAACTCCTAATCTCTTTTTCTCCTCGAAAATCCACCAAAACATTTATAAATCTCCTGCTTCTAAATTTCTTGTAAACTAAGATGAGTGCTTTAATAAGATACACATTACAGGTTAAAGTATGAAGTATGTAAAAGCAGTTACTTAGTTGTAATTCTCAAAACCAATAGCCAAAAGTGGAGGATGTGTGAAGTGTTCTTGATTTTTATCGTCGGGAATGCGGAATTTAGTAATAATATTTTAATTAAATTCTTTAAATCCAGTTGATCCTGCTGGCGGCTGCGGCTCTCTGGTTTGCAATTAGACATGCAAGTCTTATTTTTAGAAATAGAAATAGGCGAACTGCTCAGTAACACGTAGCTAACCTGCCCTTAGGTTGAGGATACCCTCGGGAAACTGAGGCTAATACTCAATAGGAGATTTGCCCTGGAATGACTAATCTCTCAAATTCGAGCCTAAGGATGGGGCTGCGGCGGATTAGGTTGTTGGCGGAGTAATAGCCCACCAA
>CAYYME010000030.1:0-4083 GCA_964473005.1 Candidatus Woesearchaeota archaeon
TATTGCTTTTACCATCTTATTAATATGGGATTAATATGGTGTTAATATTTAAATATCTTTCTATTTTTCACTCTTCCCCAAATTTTTCCATTCCTGCTTTCAAACTCGCATCAAATTCAGGGCAGATAGACTTGAACACACACCAGTTGCAGAGAGGAGATTTGTTTGCAGGAAAGTCCTCTGTGGATTCTATCTCTTTTATAAGTTCAAGAGTTTCTTTTTTCAACTGCTCGAGCTGTTCATTTGTTCTCTTTGAATGAATTATCTTGTTATGCGCCAGATAATGCCAGACTAATATGACTTCCTTGTCCTGTCCAAATAATTCCTTAACTGCAATTGCATAGAGTGCCAACTGCCTGTCGTTCTCTATTTTTTCTTTCTGGGGCAGATTATTCGCGGTTTTGTAATCGTGAATTTCATATTCTTCTGTTTCCAGATTATAAACCAGTCTGTCAATAAATCCTCTGATTTTGTATTCTCCTTCTTCATCCAGAGTGATTATAATTTCTTTCTCGCATTCTATTGTTCCGTCTTCAAAAGGAGCATGCTCATTGTAATAATCAACAAGAAACTTCACCCCCATGTTGAAATAATCCTGCTCTGTAAGTTCTTTTCTTATAATGGGGGTTTCTTCTTTGTAATTTTCTTCCCATATTTCAGTATAATATTCAATTATTTCATCTATGGATGGAGTGCTATTTTCTTTTACCTGCATATAAATCCATTCTAGTGTTCTATGAACCATTTTTCCCAGATGAGATTCAATGGTTTCCTCTATCTCAGGAACTATGCTGTCTATATATCTGAATTTGAATTTAAGAGGACACTGCTCAAAAGCAGAAAGCTTGGAATGAGAATATATTGCCATAGAGTGTTAGAGAGAAGAAGGGTTATAAATATTATGTTGCTAATTTGAATGTAATATTCTTCTTTTTTTTATTTAACATATTGCATAATCTGCTGAGAGTTTTTTTAGGAATAATCTTTCCAAAATCTCCTTCATCTCCTCCCTCATCACTTATTATAATTCTTTTTGCTCTTGGAACATATCCTTCTATTTTTAGGATTTCATCCCTTATTTTCTCTAATTCTCTATTTAAGAAACTAATTTGGGGGAGGGTGTAGCTTGTTCCTTCAGGGAACTGGCAACGAAGAATAGCATTCTTTTCAGCATAAGTTACATTGAATATGCATTTGTAATCATTTACCATAATATCTCAGATTATCTCTTATTTTTAAGTCTTTATCTTATTTAAAAAATGGTAAAATTCATAAGACAATTTATTCAGAGAAAACACATTCTGCTAACTCAGCATCCCAGACATCATATCCTTTGTTTACACAGCATTCATCGACTGAATCAGGGCTGACTGTTCCGCAGCTTGCTCCAAGCAAAGGTTCTTCTTTTATATCATTGGCTAAAAATCCCCACCATGGATTTCTAACTTTTATTGTCTCTCCTTTTTCAGCATCAAGCTGAAGTTCTACTTTTTCTCTTACAGGAAATATATAAAATAGTCTTGCTCTCTTCTTGCTCTGAACCTGATAATAACCATCTTCATCCAGAGTTATATTGTGCTCTTCCCATCTTACTTGCTTTCTTTCTCTTATTTTTTCCTGAACTTGTTCTGGAGTCATAACTCTTTTTGTTTCTCCATTAAATTCTCCGTAGAGTTTTCCTTCTGATTTATATAGGGTAACATTTGTAGAAGCATTAACACCTTTAACCTGGACAATTATATTTCCAGAATTCCCAGCATTAATTGTCATTGTTCTTTGACCATTTAATTCACATTTAGTTGTAGAACCAGCGCATGTGCAGTTTGAAGGGCATTCAGATTGATTTGCGTAAGAATGTTTTATCTTGTTTTGGTTCTGTTTAATTTTCTGAATCTGCGCTGCATTCATAGCTGTAATCTGGTTTTGCAGCTGGCTGTTCTCACCGCTGTTATTTTCCTGGTTTGAGGTTTGTATGTTCTGTCCGCTGTCATTTGAATTATTATCTGCAAGTGCAAAGCCTGCCAGCAGAACAGCAAACATCACCAGTATCAGTACTTTTTTCATATTTTATATAAATAATTAATATTTTTAAAGGTTTTTGTTATAATTTATAAAATTTCCCCAAAACCGATTAATCTCCAGTGGCTGTTTATGTTTCTTGCGATTCCGACATTGTCTCCTTTCAGTGCTATTATCGGAATATTCAGGGAGAATTCCAGTTCATCCCCTTTTATCTTCTCTGTTATTCCTACAGTGATTGTGGTGTTCACACTCAGCATAAGCATTTCTTTTACTTTTACTGCCTCAACTTTCTGATATTCTGCTGTTCCTGAAACCTTTTCAAATAATTTTGACTTTATTTTTACTCTGTGACTTATTTCAGGAAGATTTCCTTTTGCTGATGCAAGACAGCCTGTCAGACAATCTGATTTTGTAAGAAAAGGATCGAGTGCTGTTTCTATTGATATGCTTGCTCCGGGAGTAATTTCTTCCACAGATTTTGCTCCTTTGTGCAAAGAGAGAATTTTCGTTGTGAGTGTTTTGTATGTCAGCTGATTTGCTTTTTTAAGGTTTAATCCTGGTTTTATTTCAATTTCCTCTCCGACTTTCAGTTTTCCTTTTTTCAGGATTCCTCCAAGCACACCCCCCTTCAGGTTTTTAATTTCTGTGCCTGGCTTGTTTATGTCAAAACTTCTTGCTATCAGGAAAACCGGTTTTGATGCCGTGTCTCTTTCAGGAATTTCAATTTTGCAGAGTTCTTCAAGAATCTTATCAATATTTATCCCCTGCTGTGCAGATATTGGAATTATCGGGGAGTTTTCTGCAATTGTTCCCTTTAAAAATTCCTTTATCTCTTTGTAATTTTTTAATGCCTGCTCTTTGCTTACCAAATCTATTTTGTTCTGAACCACTATAATGTTTTTTATTTTTTTTGCCTGCAGTGCCATGAAATGCTCCCGTGTCTGTGGCTTTATCCCCTCGTTTGCAGCAATAACCAGGATTGCAGCGTCGATTATTGCAGCTCCTGAGAGCATGGTTGCCATGAGCATTTCGTGCCCGGGCGCGTCTATGAAACTTACATATCTCTGGACTGTTCCTTTTTTTGTGTTGTATAAATTCCCGTCCTTGTAGACAGTCATGTCAGCATATCCGAGCTTGATAGTAATTCCCCTCTTTAATTCTTCAGAATGAGTGTCTGTAACCTTTCCAGTAAGCTGGCTGAGCAGGGTTGTTTTTCCGTGGTCAATGTGCCCGACAACTCCGACATTGAGTTCAGGAGGATTTTCTGGTTTGTTCATGAAAATAGATAATAGGGTTGCTTTATAATATTTTTGATTGCAATAATACTTATTAATATAATTTTCAGTTTCTGGATATGGATCTTTTTAAACCTTCTAGAAAACTCCTTGAAAAGATTTGCGATGAAGGAAATTATTTATCTAATTATGAAATTTATTTGAGAGAAGATATTGACAATAATATCCAAAGAGTATATAATTCCTTTTTTCCAAGTTTGGACTCAAAATTATCCCATTTTTATAAATTTGGTTCAGAGAAGCACCATGAATTTTTTCAACCTCATTTTGTGCTTGTTGAAGAGATTTTTAAGAATTGTTGTGATCACAGCAAAGGAGATGTTGAAATTGGAATGTTTTTTGGTGACAAAGGTGTTTGTTATGGTTTTTGTGATGGAGGAGATTATTTTAAGGATGATAAAATAAAATATCAATATGAAAATAAAATTCCTTTAACCAATTTAAAACCCAAAACAGAATACAATCGTAGGATAGGGACTAAAAATATTTTTTCAAAATCTGATTTAATTGAAGTAGATTCAATTAAAGGAATTTTATATTGTGTTCTTTTGAATTAGATTTTTTAAAAGAGATATTAGTGAATAATTAAAAAAGGTTTGGGTTGCTTAATTTTTAACTAATAGATATATTAGAAGTTTGGGCTCTTTTGAACCTCTCAATCGCTTCTTCATAAGTTACCCCGTGCAATCTTTCAAAGACTTCTGAATAAATCTTTGTGGTTTCCTGCTTTATAGACTCATCAATATTTTTGTTTTCCTGAATTCCT
>CAYYME010000031.1:0-4020 GCA_964473005.1 Candidatus Woesearchaeota archaeon
ATGAAACAGCAGGATAAAATAAGAAATATAGCAATTGCCGCGCATATTGACCATGGTAAAACTACTTTTTCTGATAATCTTTTGCTTGGTGCAGGTATGATGTCAGAAGAGGAAGCAGGAAAAGCTCTTAAACTTGATTTTCATGCAGATGAAGCAACAAGAGGAATTACAATTGATTCAGCTTCTGTTAGCATGATTCACAAAGTAAAAGGGGTTGATTATTTAATTAACTTAATTGATACCCCGGGGCATGTTGATTTTGGCGGGGATGTCACCCGTGCGATGAGGGCTGTTGACGGGTGCATTGTTTTATGCTGTGCTGTTGAAGGAGTTATGCCCCAGACTGAAACTGTTCTAAGACAAGCCCTGAAAGAACTTGTAAAGCCGGTTTTATTCATAAACAAAGTTGACAGATTAATCAAAGAAGTAAAGTTAACTCCGCAGCAAATGGAAAAAAAATTTATTTCTATAATTGAGCATGTCAATGAATTAATTGAGAGCATTGCTCCTGAAGGATACAGAGAAAAATGGAAAGTCAGTGTCGGGGACGGAAGCGTGGCATTTGGCTCTGCATTTCATAAATGGGCATTGAGCTTTTCATACATGAAAGAAAAAGGAATAACATTCAAGGATATAATTGATGCATATCACAAGGACAATTATCAGGAGCTGTCCAAAAAAGCCCCTCTGCATGAAGTTATCCTGAATATGAGCATAAAGCACCACCCAAATCCTGTTGATGCACAAGAATACAGAATCCCAAAAATCTGGCACGGAGAACCAAGTTCTGAAATAGGAAAATCCCTGGTAAAATGCGATCCAAAAGGAAAAGGTGTTTTTGCTCCGATTAAAATTGTCGTTGATAAACACGCAGGAGAAGTGGCTGCAGGAAGATTATTCTCAGGAACATTCAGGCAGGGAGACGAAGTTTATATGAATCTCGCAAAAAAAAGAACAAGAATTCAGCAGGTTTCTGTATACAAAGGAGCGCAGAGAGTCATTGTTGAGGAAGTAAGTGCAGGAAACATTATCGGAGTTGTCGGACTTAAGGATACTTTTGCGGGAGAGACTGTGAGTTCAGAAGAGATGGAACCATTTGAAGCAATTAAGCATTTGTTTGAGCCTGTTGTTACAAAATCAATTGAAGCTACAAAAGCTGCTGATTTGCCGAAGCTGGTTGAGGTTTTGAAACAGGTTGCAAAAGAAGACCCTTCTATTAAAATTGAAATCAATGAGGAAACAGGCGAGAGTCTTATGTCAGGCATGGGGGAACTGCATCTGGAAATTATTGAAAACAGAATCAAGACAGAAAAAGGGCTTGATGTGAAAACTTCCAATCCTATTATTGTATACAGGGAGACAATAACCAAAGCATCACAGACAATTGAGGGAAGAAGCCCCAACAAGCACAATAGTTTTTATATGAGAATTGAACCTCTGGAAGAGGAAGTTTACAGGGCAATAAGAAACGGGGATTTGCCTGAAGGAAGGATTAAGAAAAAAAGCCAGATAATTTTTGATGCAATGTCCAAACTCGGATGGAGCGGGGATAATATAAGAAATATCAAAGACATTTACAAAGGGAATCTTCTTATAGATGACACAAGAGGAGAGGTCCATATCGGTGAAGTCCTTGACATGGTAATGGATGCTTTTGAAATGGTTATTGATGCAGGACCGCTTGCACGCGAGCCATGCATGAGGATGAAAATTTTTCTCGATGATATAAGGCTTCACGAGGATGCTATTCACAGAGGGCCTGCACAGGTTTATCCTGCTGTAAGAGAAGGAATTAAGGGGGCAGTACAGACTGCAGGTGCATCTCTTTTTGAGCCGCTGCAGGTGCATCTCATTGAAGTTCCTGAAAAATTTATGGGAACAATAACAAAACTCGTCGGAAGCAAAAGGGGGCAGATGCTGGAAGTGGGCCAGGAAGGGACAACAGCGAAGATAAAAGCAAAAATTCCTGTTGCAGAAATGCTTGGCTGGTCAAATGACTTGCGTTCAGCTACAGAAGGAAGAGGAATTTCCTCATTATTGGAGCAGGAATTCGAAAGAATACCGCAGAGCCTTCAGGCTGATGTTATTAAGAAAATAAGAAATAGAAAAGGGCTTGCGGAGAATCAGTAATTCCATTACAACAATTATTAAATATTATTCCAACCTTAATATGATATGGAATTAGAACAAATTGTAAATCCAGTTAAACGATTTCTCGGAATATCTTTACTTGCTGGAGCATTGGCAATGAATCCGTTTTTTGCACGAAATACTCAGGCACAAGAAAAATCAGATAAAACATCAAAAATTGAGAGCTTTTTTTCTATAGATTTGGGAATATATGAAACTCCCTTAATCAATAAAGTAGAAAATATACCTCTCAAAATAAGAAATGTTCCTAAGCACCCTGCTGATGACTATGTAAATGATAAGAATGTTGCTCCAATTGAAAGTGATAATATTAAGTTAGCCTATCGTATGTCGTGGCTTAATCCTAAAATAGGTTGTAGGAGTTCTTTTCTTGATGAGAATATTATGGTAAAATTAGGCATGGGTCTTGATTTTTATCCTGCAGGAATTTTCTTTTTTGATTACACTACAAAAGAGAGAAATTATGTTCACTATCCTGGTACTGAAAAAAGAGGAACTGGTGAAGCACTTACTTATTATTCAATACATCCTATATGTTTAGAACCAAATATCTTCTCAGAAATTGAGACTAATATTGCAGAAAAAATAAAATTGGGTTTGGGATATAAATTATCCAAAGTAAATATCATAGCTGAAAATGGGTGGGATAGATATAATCAATTAGAAAGAAGAAAAAAATATAATTTAAGTGGATTAGTGTATGGAAAGCCCTATATATCATTGATTTATGGTGAAAAAGATGATGTACAAATTGCCTTATTTTTTGGATTAAACAATTTAATAAAGAAAAGATTCACTAATTTAGGAAAACAAATGAATATTGATTTTAATAACAAAGCATGGTTTGTTGGGTTTAAAATAGGAATTTAGGAAAAAATAAATTTGGCTGAGAACCAATAAATCATAATTAAATTTAAAAACGATTTTTTCTTTTTGGAAACTTATGAATTTGAAAAAAGTCGGATATTATCTGAAAAAAGGAATATGTTATCTTCCAAGAATTACTCCCGGGGTAGGATTAGTTTCTCTTGGTGTAAGGGACTGGAAAACAAGAAAAAAGAAATCTTTCCCCTATTATAATTTCAGAGAAAAGGAAGATTTAGCGGTTATTGGAAAATATATTATTCAATTAGGATGGTTAGCATTTGCCATATTTAAAGCGGGGGTTACATATAAAGGAGCAGAGGGGTTAATAAATAAGATAAATAATTCAAATCACAAAACAGAGAAAACAACTGAAAAAGAGAACAGATTAGAAAAAACAATCAATTATTATGATGTTTCAAAATAAATCACAATAATTCTTATAAAGAGATTAATTTTAAACTTTACATGCTTAGGGTAACTGGCTTGTCAAAGAGATTGAAGATAATCTCAAATACAAACGAGCCCAAAAAATTTTATCTTGAATCTGACAGAGAGGATTTTGAAGAATATGTTTTTAGTGGAATGGGTGAATTAAAAATAATAGAAATAATTTCTTTATCTGCAGATTTTAATCCTAAATTTAATAAAATATATTATTATTCAGAAAGCAGAGGTAAAAAGATAGTCACTTCTAATATGGGCGCAAGGTATAATGGGGGACTTTTGCTCGAGACATTTAGAGCAGGGATTTTCCTTAAAGATGTTGATATGTTTAATGTTTCCTATAAAGGAAAATCCAATTATCTTAAAAAAAGAAAAAAAAGGACTTTTGATAAACATCTTGATAGAATAAAGGGCATACGCCTTGAAGAAATTTCTGTGGGAGATGCAGTTAATGGTATGGAGTATATAATAAGAGGAGTTAAAAATTCTTATTAAATCATACCCAAAAAGTTTATAAACTAAATTTTTTATTAATCAATATTAAAAATTCTGTAAAAG
>CAYYME010000032.1:0-1313 GCA_964473005.1 Candidatus Woesearchaeota archaeon
CGAGGAAAAATCTGAGAAATCATCCAAGAAAAAGAAAGGGGGAAAGAAATAATGGCAAAAGAAAAAGCATGCAAACTCTGTAATAGGATTTATGAAAGCGGGGAAAAATGCCCTGAATGTGATTCAAAAGAAAGTACAGAATCTTTTAAGGGGAGGGTAATTGTGATTAATCCAGAAAAATCAGAGATAGCCCGGAAATTAAACATAAAAAAGAAAGGAAATTTCGCAATTAAAACGAGATAGTTCTATGGAAAAATTCAAAATAATCGAAGAAAGAGAAAATCCTTTGTTCAAAAGAAAGGAAATCAAAATTAGCATTGACGCAGAAGTCAGCCCGAATCGTGCAGATGTTCTGAATCTTCTTTCAGAAAAATTTTCTGTTCCTGCAGATACAATAATAATAAGGAAAATTAGCGGGAAATTCGGCTCAAAGAATTTTACAATATCTGCAGATATTTATTCTTCTGGGGAAGAAAAAGAAAATACAGAAATTATATCAAAAAACAGGGAAATTAAAAAGCAGGCAGGAGAAGAAGTAAAAGAACAGCAGAAGGGATAATGGGAGAAGAATATAAAAATTTAGGAAATAACATAGGCCGTAAGAAAATTTCGAAAAGTATAGCTAAAAAATTAAAAGAAGATAAGGCCAATATTAATTGGCCATTGAATAATTCTAGCATAGTTTTAGAAAATCCAGATCCAAATTTCTTTTTGCCAGAAATGTATGCTCAAATTAAAAGATTGTTTAACAATTATTTATCAAATTAAAATGAAAGAGATGGCAGGATAAAATGGGGGTAAAAAAATCTGTAAAAAAAGGAAAGAAGCCGCATAAGAACAAAAAGACGAGCAGGAAATATGCCCAGTATAAAATTGAAGGAGACAAAATTATCAGGCAGAGGAATTGTCCGAGATGCGGGCCGGGAATTTTTTTAATGAAAGCAAAAGACAGGGTTTATTGCGGCAAGTGTCATTATTCTGAATTTGAGGGAAAGAAAGTAGAATAAAGTTCCTGAACAAGTGAATTATATCTAACAACATAATTTCTGACATTATAACCCATATCAAGATAGTCATCTATTAAAAATTCAATATTATTCAAATCTTCAATTGTTTTAGCACTTTCAAAAAGTCTATCTAATTCATTTCTAACTCTTTCTTCATCAGGTTCCATATTAAATAAAATCTATGAACATCTAAAATCAAAAGTTTAAATCAGTTATTTCTGTAATGTAAAAATTTCAAAGATTATCTTCTTTTATTATGGAGAAAACGATTGTATCTCTTAGCCTGATTAGAAACACAGTAATCTT
>CAYYME010000032.1:1413-3694 GCA_964473005.1 Candidatus Woesearchaeota archaeon
TATCATTCTTTCTCTTCTTGTAAATACGGTGATTATACCTCTTAGCCTGATTAGAAACACAGTAATCTTTATCATTCTTTCTCTTCTTGTAAATACGGTGATTATACCTCTTAGCCTGATTAGACAAGCAATAATTGTCATCCTTGGCTTTTTCGAGATAATATGAATCCTTCTTTTGGGCTTCTAAAGGAGCAAAAGCCAATGTAAGAAGTCCAAGAGCAATTGCCGCCTTCTTTATCTTATCCACTAAGTTTTTCATCTTGAATATAAAAAAAGAATAAAAATACTATTTAAAGATTATTGTAATGAATATAATGCGTGGGAGCAGATAATAAAAATTAAATGCTTAATTCCACGACTTTTTATCTTTCGATTATGAATTGGGTTAATATTTTGAAATAACCCTGGTTGAATGTCGGGATTCCCCCTCTTTCGACGGGTTTCTTTAAATAGATGATTATAACCCTGGGAGTGAGTTTAATTTCTGTTTAAATCCTATAAGAATATTAAAAAAACAAAAAATATATTAAGGGTTTTTACTATTAAATTTTAATAAAAAAGGGGTTTTTACACCCCTAACTTCATTGTGTACGAGACAAATGAAATCAAAAAAAGAGAGCGGTCACACTATAAAAAAATATTCGTTATCGAAGATATATATCTGTTTATATTTCTTGGTAATATTCCTTACAGGTATTTCAGCAAGCGACGTTTTAGTCTGGCAAGGACAATATTACACCGGGACCACCTTTAATACAGGAACTTATGAGTTTAATTTTACTGTTTATGATGCTTTAACAGGAGGGGATATTTGCTACTCCAACACGACTAATTTGACAACAGGCAATTGGGGGGAGTGGGAAACTGAACAATCAGGAGTAAGTTCTGCCTGTAATAATATTTCCAGAGATTATTTTTTGAATATAAACATTAATGGGGTAGACCAAACTCCAAGAAGAAGATTAACTATTTTTAATTATTTGAGAAAAGATGTTAATGAAGTTACAGCGGGTGATTTAGTATTGCACGGAGTATTACAAGGTTTAAGCCCATTAAAATTGCAGGATGAAATCAATTTTATAAAAGCTGACGGGACAATTACCTCTTCATTATATAATGCTCCAAGAGGAGCATCATCTGCACTTCCATCTGTTTTTGCAGATTCATTAATCCACAATATTATAGAAGAAACCAATGATTATGGAATGCAGGAATGTTGGTGGGATGAAAATACAACAACCATGCAAATGTGCATTAGCGGTGCATATTTAGCAGGAAGGGCGACTACTATTTCCAGAAGTCTTCAGGTAGTTGGAAATACAACAAACAAGCTGGTAAATGAAAACTTTACTTTGTGCGAGGGAAATAAGTATGTTGATTGTGAAACTGACTTAACAGGAGCTGATTTATTAGTAGAAGACGACATTGAATCTATTGGCTCTATATTCTCGCAGGAAAACATAACAGCAGACGATACAGGATTTTTTAATTTTCTTGGAAGTTTAATAAATCGGATAACTAAATTATGGGTTCAGGATATTGATGCAAGTGGTGAGGTGGAAATTAATCAAAGCATCTTTGTTGAAGGAGGTAGTGGAGATGTTGATGATAATGGAGATATTGATATGACAGACATATCCAAAGTTGCTGATCATTTAAGTGATAGTGTTATTTTAACTCAAGAGGAATATATGAGAGCAGATGTTGATGGTGATGGGAGAGTAACCTATGATGATTTAGCCATGGTGCTTGAATTATATGGGCAGTCTGTTCCTGTTCCGGTAGAAACTCACAGAAGTGCTGAAAGGAGCATACATAATGTTGCTGGTGCTTTTGATGATGAAACTTTTATTATTAATGATATTCTGAGATTAAATCCAAGGAGTTCTGCTCCGAGTTCTCCTGTTTTAGGAGAAATTTATGCTGATAGCGATACAAATGAATTATGTTTTTATGACGGTTCATCTTGGACAGGATTAAAAGCTGGCGGAGTTTGTGCATAAAAAATGAGGCGGTTGGTTTTAATAATATTTTTACTTTTAATATCCTTAGTCCAGGCAAACACAACTTTCTTTGACAATCCAGATGATGTTTTTATTATGAGCAACCCTGCAACAGGCGGAGTGACAGGAGGGGCAGCAGGACAGATAACAAATGGGGCAGCAGGCCAAGGAGGTTGCAGGTATGAATGGAATTGCACAAATTGGAGCGAATGTTTTTCGTCT
Source organism: Candidatus Woesearchaeota archaeon (assembly GCA_964473005.1). GTDB lineage: Archaea > Nanobdellota > Nanobdellia > Pacearchaeales > GW2011-AR1 > JAFCEV01. Next base: position 3,639 of record CAYYME010000032.1, read on the forward strand.
GGAAAACAAACGAGAAATTGCACTAATATTGGCACTTGTTTAGACACATACAAAAC
>CAYYME010000033.1:0-3062 GCA_964473005.1 Candidatus Woesearchaeota archaeon
CAGGAGAGGCTATTCTTCAAATTTACAGAAATTTTTTTGTAAGAAATCTAAATTCTTTTTATTACACCATGTTTTAAGGGAGGTTCTAAAAGACCTGCACCAAGTACATCTGTTATCTTTACCTTTACCACTAATTAATAAATTAAATTTATAGGGGTTTAATTTTTCTATTTCTATCTTGGTTGATATAGCGTCTGTTTTGACTTTATTATCTACCCAATTTTCAATCTCTTTAAAGCTTTCTTTATTAATTATTTTTGGAATAGTTACTGTAAATTTACAATCAATAGAATCACCCCAATCCTCTCTTCTATATTCCAGAATTATTGTTTTACTAAAATTTATTAGTTTTGGTTTATAATTTTCTGGAATTTTAACCGAGCCATCAGAATTAAATTGTAGTTTGCTCATTTTTCATCCCTCACTTTCCCTTCTTCCTCCCCGTTCTCCTCCTGGAAAACAGCCCCCCATCTTCAAAAACCTCTCCCTTGGACGATTTTCTTTTGGAATGTCAAGAATTTTCATTGTAAAGAAGAGGGAGAGAAAAGAGTTTTTATTTATTATTGTAATTATTAAACAATACATAACTGACACAAAAATGATACACAATAGAAACATTTAAAAGTAGGATATTCTTACTTTCTTACATATGGAAATAACAAAGATAAGCTCAAAAGGACAAATTGTAATCCCCCAGAAAATTAGAAACGAATTAAATATAGGAGAAGGCTCAGTATTAGCAATAGAAAAAATGAAAAATATAATAGTAATAAAAAAAATAGATATTGATTTAGTAAATCAATTCAAAGAAGGATTAGAAGATTTAAAATCAGGAAGAGTAAGAAGAGTTGTTTAATTTTTCTGCATATTTTCTATATTCTTTAAAATATCCTACAATCTTATCTATAGTTTCCTCTTGAGCTTTCTTTCCTCCAATAGCAACCATTAAGACAATCTTCAAATCATCATAAACAAGATAATAGATTCTCTTTTCCCTAACTCTTTTCTCACGAAAAAACTTATACCTTATTTGGTCTCCGACATAAGGGTTCTCTTTAAGCTGTAAAAGTATTTTTTGAATAATTTCTTTATCAAATTCTGGAAGCTTATTCATCTCTTTGTCAAAAACATTAAGAGCATAAACCGAATAAACCATAAAAGAATTAATATTTTAATGTTTTTAATGATTACTCTGCTTACTTCTTCCTCCTCCCTGTCCTCTTCCTTGAAAACAGCCCTACCAATTTATCATCTACTTTTGCATCATAGGGCGACTTCTTATTTGCCTGGCACACAGCACTTCTTCTAAGAATATCCTCCATCTGCTCTCTCAATGTAAACATGTTCTTCTTCGCTCTCTTTTCAAGAACCTTCTTTATATCCTCATCCAAATCAACACTTATTCTTGGCATTTTTTATATTAAAATATTCATTTTATCTTTCTTCTATTTCCATTTCATTTCTTCGTAGCTTTTGCAGAAGAAACATAAACCTTCTGCACTGCAAAGCTCTTGTAAATTCCCTCAAGAATATCTGTTCCTGCATAGCCTGCAAGCAGGGACAACCTGTAGTCAAAATTAAATATTAATCCGACGAAAGCCCCTATAACAACAGCAACAAGAACAGTTACTGCATAATACATCCATAAGATTTTTCTTCTCATGGAAATTGCTTTCAGCAATCCCACAAAACCTCTTGTTAAGCCTCCTAATCCTCCCAAAAGAGCCGGAAAAAGAATAGCAGACACCTGTTCTGAAACCATTTTCACCTCTGAGAGAAGAAGGGGGAAGGATTTTATAAATATATTTGTATAGATTAATCTTACTCACACCCGCCCGCCCCTGGAGATATAGCTAATTCTTAAATCAAATTCGTTTGTTAGTGATAAATAATACTGGAATTATAATAACCGCAGGATTTTACCAGAATAACTAAACCCAAAATTCCACAAATGCAATCATATATAAAGCCCGGTAAAGAGTATTTTTAATGGATAAAACTCAATTAAAAAAGCAGCAATTAAAGAAAAATTGTTTTGGGACAAAAGAATGGTCTAAAAATTCAGGCATCTGCAATGGATGTGCGCTGAAAGATAGTTGCGGTAAAATTAAAGCAAAGAAAGAGCAATAAATGAATAAAATATCTATGGATTAAGTTTCTTCTCATCATCCTTCTTAGTAAGCTCTTCTGGTATTCTGTATTCTTCCCACCTGACTTTTTTCTTTTTTATTGTTTCTTTGAGTTTCTTCTCAGCAGGAGAAAGCCCGGATTTCCCGCTTTTAACTTCCACAAAAACAACTTCATTAATGTCTTTACCATCCATTCCTTTAAACACAACAAAATCAATTGGTTTTCCTATAAACCTGCATTCTGTCGGCAAATATTCAAAGTTAGGCAGATAAGGGGCTAATTGCTCTGAAAATTGCCCGCCTAAAACAGCCCTTGATTTCATTATTGCCTCTTTTCTGTAACCTGGAAGTTCCCCTTCCCAATACCTGTCTCTCTGGAAAATTCCGTTTTTTCTTCCCAGATAATAAGCTATAACCAGCCCAATCAAAAACACCACGATAATTGCCAAAGTTAAGAATTCCATCTCATTTTCCTTTATGTCTGCAATTCTCATCACATACATGATTTCCCTGCCCCTTTGCAAATGTTTCTGTTAGCTCCTCATTTATCTTTTCAAGATTTTCCTCAATTTCTTTCCTGATTTCTTCTAATTTTTTTATCTGATTTCCTATCATCTCCTTTATTTCAGGAATGCTTTTTTTTACAAGGTTTTTTCCGCCAATATCAACAGCCAGTTCTTCTGAAAGAATTTTTGCTTTCGCAAAAATTCCCTGCCCAATATGCGCAAAAATCTCTTTGTCCTTTGAGCCGACTAACTCATCCAGTCCCAGGTTCAGAGTGCTCAAATCAACAATTGTCTGCTCAATCACCTGCAGTTGCTGCTGCATTTGCTGAATCTGCTGTTCATACATGCTGAGTTTAAACATAAGTTCCTGTTCCTTGTTTTCCATTTTAATTCTGAGAAAGATATGTTTTTAAGATTTGGGATTACA
>CAYYME010000034.1:0-2034 GCA_964473005.1 Candidatus Woesearchaeota archaeon
TTTGCGCTTTTATTTCCTAAAAGAGCTGAAGTTCCTTCTTCTTTAGCGCTTTTGTCCTCTGAAAGAGGAGTAGGTTCTGCTTCCTTTATCTCTTTAATATCTTTGTTTTCAGGACTTGTTTCCTCGCTTTTTGGAATAATATCTTCGTCTGTCATTTTTTATTAAATTAACCCTCTCTTTTAAAGTTACTCACTCTCCAATAAACTTCCGCATTGCAGGGTTCATGTCAGTCATGTGCTGTTTTGCAATGCTCTGATAAAACTGGAACATAATCATGATTACAAGAAGAATTGCAGTTCCTGAAACAAGAGCTCCGAGCAAGTCTGTAAATGCAGCAAGCAATCCTATTGCAGCACCGCCCATAACAGTCAGGGGCATTATGTATCTGTCAAGAATGCTTTCCAGAACCCTGATATCCTGCCTGAAGCCTGCAACCTGCAAGCCAGAAGAAGCAATATTTTTCGCCTGGTTCTTTGAGCCCATGCCTGATGTTTTAACCCAGAATACAGAGAACAAAGTGCAGAGCCCGACGTAAAACAGAATATGCGTCAGTCCCTGAAGCAGATATTTAAACATAAATCCCCCCCGTATAAATAATTCAAGGATATTTGTGTGTCCTAGCCAAAATGCAAACCCTGAAACAGCCTGCCCGTTTATGAAATGCCCCAAAAACAGGAAATGGGAAGCAAACTTTGCTCCGCCTGCACAGAGTCCCCCTTCTGTAAAACACGGAGCAGCAGCATTTTCAATTATCCCCCCGAACAGCTGAATGTTTGCAACAAGTGCAGCAGTTAAAATAACAGGAATAACAGAGGCATAAAAAAATGCAAGAGGCCATTTTAATCCATATCCCCGGATTCTTCCGAAAGAAAGGGGAATCTCAACTTTTAAGGACTGAGCCCAGACAACAACCAGGAATATCAGGACAGTCACAGCAATTGCAGCAAAAGCAGATAAAAATTCTGTAGGATATTTATTGATTATTGATTGTATGAGAACGAAAATCTTTCCTGAGCACGGAGTTCCTGAAAAATCAAGAAGGCAGTTTCTTCCCTGCTGATTAATAAACTGGAATGCAGAAGTAAATAATCTCCATGCAACTCCTGCACCAATGAAAAGACTTACTCCTGAGCCAAATCCCCATTTGTGAGTCAGCTCATCCATGTAAAAAATTGCAAGTCCTCCGAGTACCAGCTGCAATACAAGAAGCCAGCCGAGTCCTGGAACAGCCTGAAGCCCCTTCATCATAACATAAACAAGAGATTCAAAGATTATGAAAAAGAAAACCAGGAGTTTCTGGATTCCCTGGAAAAATCTTTTGCCTTCAACTGTTGTCATGTCTATTTTCAGAATTTCCGAGCCTGCGAGCAGCTGCAGAATAATGGATGCAATTACAATAGGTCCTATGCCAAGAGAGATTATGCTTCCGAAATCTGTTCCGAGAATTATTGCGAGATATTTGAATCTCTCAAGGGCATTTACAGAAAGTCCGAAAAGCGGGATGTTGGCGAGAACAAAGAATGCAACCAGAACTATCAAAGTCCATTTTAGTTTTACATTAAAACTGAGTTTTTTCTCTACTGGTTTTTTTACTTCAGGAATCAGGCTGAAAATCTTTTTTAAATCCATTTTATTGTTTATTGATTTTACTTTTTAAAGTTAGTGTTTGAAAACTCCTTCTGGAGCATAATCCCCCTTTGTTTCTTCTACAATCACATATAAATCATGAATTTTTATAATATCCCCGAAGTCCTCCCTTAATTCTAGAATAAAATTTCTTAATTCAGAAGAATTTTTAACAATTAATCCAATGTCTAAATCCCAATTTTCGTTTCCAAAGTATTTATATAAATAAATCGCATGTTTATTATTCCTTACAAATTCTTTAAGTTCTTTTTCTTTTTTATTTTCTGTGATTTTCAACTGTAAATCATAAAATTCAAAGCCTAGTTTCTTTTTATCAACAGAAATTGTATAACCTGAAATAATCCCGCTCTTTTCCATATTTTTAATTCTGTATTTTATGGCATTTGC
>CAYYME010000035.1:0-1521 GCA_964473005.1 Candidatus Woesearchaeota archaeon
CTTTGTGGTTTCCTGCTTTATAGACTCATCAATATTTTTGTTTTCCTGAATTCCTGCATACATTTTATTCAGCACATTGTGAAAATTTATTTTAGCCTCATTTGAAAGCATAAAATCAAAATCAGAAACTGAGTCTAAAGCATTATTAATTATATTAACATAACCCTGAAACTTATGATAAGGATTCTGTTCATTTGATAATTCTTTGTTGTATTTTTGGACTAAGTTGCCTATTCTTTTATTTAAAATATTTGAATTATCTATGGCTTTCTCTTCTTTTATTTCTTCTAAAAGATATTTGTTTATATTGCATATTTTTTCTTTTACTTCATCAATATCCTCTCCTGCAATCCATCTAGATGTCTCTTCAAAAGAATTTAACAAGTTTTTTCTGTTTTCATAAGATATTTTGGAATTATTTCGTTTTAGATATTTTTTATAAAATTCTTTATAATCTGATAGAGAACCATTTAAATTATTTAACCTTCCTTCTAATGATTTATGAAAAACCCTATTCATAAAAACCTTGTCAAATAATTCGGCAGTTAATGGAGAGACCTCTCCTTTTGGATTAGAATCAATCTTTCCAAGTTCTTCATGTCCAATATATTTGTATTCTAAGTCTTCAATCTGATTGCAAATATTACGCAATCCTCCTTTATTAAGTGAGTTTTTTATTTTGAGATTATAATCCAGGTTAAAGAAACTGATACCAGGTACTTCCTGTAATGCCGAAATATCAATCACTTCACCTGCCACTTCTTGCAGAGAATTTGGTATCTCTTGATTTCCTAAAGTTGCACTTTTAAGAGTATCTTCTATCTCTTTTTCCCTTTCTATTTCTTCCATTGCTAAATCATATAAAGTGGGCTTTACAGTTTCCTCTATTTTTTCTCTTTTTTTCTTCTTTCTTTTCTTATGAAATAATGCTTCAAATACCATATTTTTCTTAGAAATAGGAGCTTTATAAATCTTTCTTTCTGTTGTTACTTAGAAATAGTATCTAATCCTTGTTAATCCATAATCTGCATGGCTTTTTTCCAGATTAAGACATCCTCTTCCCTTTCCTCAGGATGAATAAAAGTTGAATCTGCTTCTATATCTGCTAATTTCAGTAACTTAGAAGGTCTAAGGATTTTTTTGTTAATTATGCTGTTATATTTCCTTAAACTCTGATTATAAATCTCTTTATACTCCGGGTTTTTGGTTTTTGTGAAAAATTCATAAATTACCCCAATTTGTTTTAATAAAACTCCTTCACATCTTTTGGGTTGATTATCTATAGGATTTACAACTTTAGAAGTTGCATAAGCTTCTTGCACTTTAATTAATAATCTGCCTAATTTTTCTTTGCACTCATTAACAGAAAGAGTATTTTCATTCATTTTTCTTTTCTTCAGGTTTAGTTTCCTCTTTCTTTGGCTCTTCTTTCGGCTTATTTTGTTCTGGAAAAATATCAGAGAGTTTTTTTGCTCCCTCTTTCAGGATTTTCAGATTAATCTGAACAATTGCAGGGGAGAT